>JAQGOX010000078.1 GCA_028293365.1 Verrucomicrobiales bacterium
CTCAGACAAGGAAATGGAACAGGTCGCAGGTGGCATAACGTGGCCCTGGGAACAGACCGGCGTTTCGAACGTTAACTTTTTCACGGATGGCATTTGCGCCCATTCGTGCACCTGCTGCGGCTAAACTTTCGTCGCAATGGCGCCTACAAGTGCCCATAATTTTAAAGCACCAGAACGCATCGAAATTAGAGGCTGCCTCTGAGCAGTAATATCTCGGGCAACGTGCTGGTCCGCCCTTCTAGGCTTTCAGCGAAATCCAGGAAATGGTATCCGATGCCTGCAACACCTTGCATCAGTCCTGGATTCGGCAACGTGCGCGGTAGATTCCAAAACAGCGCGTAGTTTTTATGTTCGCGAGCGGCGTCGATTGTACTCCTTGTGAGACCTCGGGCGCGGCTGCGCCAGTCCGGACGGTTTAGCCGCCGGCCTCCCCGCTCCAGGATTGCGGCCCGCCCCAATTTACCGCAACAGAGATGATCGACGTAAACCGACCCGGCATCGTGAGTCGTTTTCATCCCTATTCCCGCCTCGTCATTGAAATCCTGGCACCCAAACATCGACCCAAGAGCCAGCCGGCTCAAAGCAATTCCACTCGCTCCATGACACCAGGTCACCATGCAGCGCGGCCTTCCCTGCCCGTCGGGCATGAAACGGAGATCCGGCCAATTTCCCTGCGCGGGGAGAAAGAGGTTTCGTTCAAATGCAACAGCCTCAGCGGCAGCCTCAGCGAAACGGGAAAAGCCGCTTTCGTGACTCAATCGGAACAGTGCATAAGCGATCCCTGCCGCTCCATGAGAGAAGCCGGTCAGCGGTCGGTCTCGAATTGTGTTCCAGGCCCGTAATCCGAATCCGCCCGAAACCCGCTCTTGCAATAGTTTATCGCCACAGGAAATAGCGCTCTCCAGTAAACTCCTCTCCCCGGTGCATTCATAAACGACCAAAAGCGCTAGAACCGCCCCGGCAGTCCCGAGGACGACGTCGCGCAGTTTGTCTTGCACGACCATTTCCGAACTCAGAGAGTTCGCCACCCTGATGGCATCGTTCAATAACGATTCCTCTCCGAGCAACCGACCAATCATGGCAAATCCATAGGCAACCGAAGGCACTCCTGAGAATCCTCCGGCTCCGAGGCCTCTAGACCAAAGGTCCAGATAGGATCCTCCGAGAGTGGCCCGAATCGGCTGAATCGCAGCAAGGGCTAGATCGCGATAGATCGCGTCTCCGCTTTTCTTTCCCAGCGCAGCCAGAAAAAGTGCTACACCCGTACTTCCAGCAAACAATGAATCGCCAATTGCCTGGAATTGATAGCGTTCTGTGCCGAGAATGATGTTCATGCCCATCCAGGCAGCGCTGCCGTCCGAAGCTCGAATAGCTGTTTTTGAAAGCTGGCGGCCGATCAGCAACGCTTCCTCCAAAAGCTCGTCTACGGTCACGATCTCGTCGCTATCGACTCCGTGCTCGGACGCAACCACAAATTCAGGCACTGAGGCTCCTTCAGTTGCAGTGTAAGCGTAAAAGGATGTCCGAATAAATTGCTCCTGAAGTTCGAGATCGCTTTCATTCATGGATCGGAAGTGACCTAGCATTTCGGAAAACCCCTGTCCCGAAAGGTATTCAGGAAATATAATGTTTTTTCCCGCCTCTCCTGCGCCCTCCTTCCAGTGCAAATCGCGACTGTCAGAGTAGGTGGAATAGTAGGGTACATCCATCTGCTCCAGGCTTCGATGATCTGTTTCCACCGTTCCCCACGAAGGCAATTTTTTTCCGAAACGAGCGAAAGGCTGAGCGAGCGCGTCAATCTGAATAGACCGATCCATTCCGTCACGCAGGAATTCGGGTCGAAGGGATCGCTTCATAATCAACCCGTAAACCCGGCTTGGTCGCAGCACGAATCGAATTCGCTGTCCGGCGAAGACTTTTAATGGTCCGTCCGGTGAAGAGAGCAACTCCTGCCTTTCCAATAGGAACCGGTACATCTTCCGAAAGCCAGCGATCAGTTCCTCTACAAAATCGCTCGCCGGAAGAGGATCTCCATCTGGGAGGCATGGCTGATTCGTCAGTGGTTTTATTTTGGGAGCTTCATAGCTCAGAAACATGTAGTCGCTATTCATGTTTCGAAGCATCGGGACCGCTGCAGAAGAACTCTGGGACACTAACCCACTCACATCATAACTGTTTCCTGCATTGTCGAATATCCATTGGGGCAGAAGCAGAGTCTTGAGCACTGACTTCGCCAATAAAGTGCTTGCGAGGATGGGGGCGCTCATATTTCCCTGGCTTTCCTGGGGACGCACTGGGGACTGCATCAGAGTCTCAAGATCAACCCATTGTGGAAACTCACCCTCCGCGATTATATTTTCATGATGACAATCGGTGGCTTCCATTGCATGTGCTACGCATAAAAGCATACCCGCGCGCAGATAATAGCGTTCCGCTTCCGCTTTGTTCAGGCAAGGTCGGTGCGCGATACACTCGACCCAACCATAGCTTTCCATGCTCACCACCCTAAGGGGCCGGAAGCGAAGATCCAATCCCTGTCCGGCCAGCCAGTCAAGCCACTCCGAAAATGCTTTCTCCAAAGCAATGCATTTCGGTTTGTAGATCACTTTCAATCCAGACTCGAAAGTCAAAAGCATCACGGTGCGCCCGCCGTGATGCCGGTCCGACAACCAGATCTCCAACTTCGCCACGTTTCCGGTTGGTTTTCCCCAACCAAGCTCCCCTGATATGCGCTCGAGATCACGGTCGAGCCGCGCGATCAATTCTTCGAGCGAGTCGAGCCACAACGTTACCGCGGTTCCCACAAGGCGTCCCAGAACCGGATAGCGCAAAAAAAATGCGCGCAGACCATCACCGAGCAAAGATTGCACAAACTCTTTGTAGTTTGTGTGATTCAGATTCGCCTGTAACGAAGCTGCTTCCAAACGCCATAACGATGCTCGCACTTCGCGGAAAACTGTATATTCCGACTCCAGCGTGGCGCTTGAAATCGAAGTCAATCGCGCCAGCAAACCCCGCTGACTGGCCTCTCGCGCTCCGGCCATCAATCGCAAATATTTTTGTCCTGTCCTGCGTTCCAACAATTCCGATCCAGCCAGGACGTAAGGAAAGAAAACTTCTTCAAAAGGCATTGGCTGGCTTCCCAGTGCAAACAAAAAAGCTTCGCGGCCCGCTTTCGCGAGGGCAGGAGTCCGCGTTATGCAAAATTTTAATGTCAAAGCCCACGAAGGCAATTCCCTGTCGTTGAGCTTAACTCCACCGAGCAAACCGCGAATACTTGTCCGGTCGTGCCCTTCCCACTGCAAACGCCGATCCAGAATGGCGGGATTGTTCCCAAAGACTGCCTGCCACCGTTTCAGTCGATCATCGATTTCAGATGCGGATTCCAGTGCTTCGTTCGCCGGAATGAACCGGCCCGAAAGGCGGTCATGCAGTGTGGCCGAACGGTTGACTATCTGCCAAAGATCTTCATCAGAAAACTGGCTTTCGACGGGTTGTCTTCGGCCTTCGGCGACGGATGATGATGCGGTCATTGCGGGCTCACACAGGCATTAATTTGCTGAGCCTCCCGGTTGCCAGATGACTGGTCAAGAAGATTTGAAGATTGGATTCATCGCCTGCAAAACAGTAAATCTATTTTAGTTGTTGCATCACCTGTTTCACTCTGGGAACCTCGGTTATTCCGATAATGGGTTCCCTCGCCACCTTATTTATACCCGAACGTCAGGATCCAGTTCGGCATGCCCCTTTTTTGATTTTTCTTTGCAGTGTGATCTTACTTTTTTCCCCCGCTCCAGTGCGAGCTCAAACGAATGCAAACATCGCTTCGCAGTTTAATTTGCTGGATGCCGTACGCGCTACTCTAACTTCCGATCCAGTCATTAAATTGGAGGAAAAGAATGTCAAACTCAGCCGCGGAATTTTACAACAGGCTAGTGGACAATTTGATACCACTCTTCGCGCGGCAGTGGAGCGAAGCCGGGATTACCAGGCATTTTTGGCGCCAGGAACGCCAAATGTCTTTACTCGCTTCCGCCAGGACGACACTGCCTACCGGGTAAGCGCGGATAAACAACTTCGGTCTGGAATTCTGCTCAGTCCCGGGATCGAATTCGATCGACTCGCGGACAATACCGGGCAGGATACGTTGAACCGTGGTTCTTTGAATTTCCTAATCCAGGTTCCATTGGCCCGCGGCCTCGGAGCCAAAGCTACTGCGGCAGCCGAAAGAGCAGCTCGTTTGGATTGGGAGGCGAGCAACCTCAATCTCCGGCACACACTCAGCCTGCGAGTTTTCAACACTACAGTTGCGTATTGGAATTATGTGGCAGCGTCCCAGCGGCTCAAAATAATTGGGGATTCGGAAAAAAGGGCCGAACGGCTTGTGGCGCAAGTGCAAGCCCTGGTTAAAGCAGACGAACAGCCCGAGGCCGAGCTCGACCAACTAATTGCCAACTTTGCGAACACCACAGCTTCACGGTTAAGCGCTGAACAGGCCCTGATGGAGGCACGCAACCAATTAGGGATATCTATCGGAACCCCTTTTGCGGAAATCTTTAAGATCGCGTTGCCTTCAGACCGTTTGCCTGAATACAAAGCAGATCTTTTACCGCCGGAAACTGACGTTCAAAAGCTCTGTTCCCTCGCTTTAACCCATCGCCAGGATATCGCTGCGGCAGCCAAATCACAACAGTCAGCCGCGGCATTGGTAACCGCTGCGAAAAACGGGCTGAAACCCCGCGTCGATCTCACCTTAAAAGGTGGATATGCGGGAGCGGAAGGCGGATCGCGCTCGTCACAGTTTTTCACACCATTTGGCGAAAATATTCAAGGTGCCAATGGTTTCGCAGGTTTGTCATTCGAATTTCCGCCAGCGAATAACAGTGCTAGAGGAATTTACGCGCAACGCGAAGCAATTTACGAATCAAGCGTGATCCGGACTCAGGAATTAACGCGCAGCACCCAGGCTGATGTATATGTTGGCCTGGAACGCCTCCGCAGTGGAGCCCAACAACTGGGCAAGTCCCTTCAGGCAACCCAATTGTACGACAAAGCCGTCGTTAACGAAAAAGTTAAACTTAGCTTGAGCACCGCAACTATCATTGACGTTCTTACTCTGGAAGATCGACTGACAGCGGCCTCTTTGAATTATATATCCGCTCAAAATGATTATTCAACCGCAGTTGTCCGATTGCGGTTTTTGACAGGAACAATTCTGACGGAGACAAACAATGTTCAATCCCTGAACCTCGAATCTTTAACGACGATTCCAAAATTCGAATGAATCGCATTTATCGTTATCAACCCATCGACTTGATTTTAAGGATCCAATGAGTGATCGGCCCATTTTTCGCAAAGCAGCTCTCGATCGGCTTACTTCCCCGGAGCAGTTGGATGATATAATGCGGGTGACTCCGCCGAGCGCGTGGATGGCCCTGGTGGCAGTCAGCGTATTGATCCTTGCCGCAATCGTGTGGAGTATTTTCGGACGCCTCCCCACCACCGTTCACGGCGATGGAATTCTGATTCGAGGCGGACGTATTTTTAAAGTTTCGGCCGTGGGCAGCGGCCAGCTAACGGAGCTCTCGGCCAAAGTGGGCGATCAGGTACTCAAAGGCCAGGTAGTCGGTCATGTGCTCCAGCCGCAGTTGGTCGATCAGATTCAAAGCATTCGCACGCAGATCGAGGAATTGCAGAAACAATACAAAGATCAGTCCGAATTCGAATCCAAAGATGCCTTGCAGGAAATCGAACTACTAGCCCTGAAGCAAACGAATCTTGAGGAGATGATTAAAGCCTATAACGAGCAGATTGCCTGGCTTAAGGAAAAAATTTCCAACCAGCAAAAACTTGTGGAACAAGGCTTAATTACCAAACAAACCCTGGTGGGAACGGAACAGAGTTTTTATACCACCCAACAGCAAATTGACAAAGCTCGCGGGGATCTCAAAGAGATGCACAACCGGCAGTTTCAATTGAAGAACCAAAAGGCCCAAACTCTTCTAAACAGTCAGTTAAAGATCAATGAAACTCAACGGCATTTGGGTGAACTTCAGAATCAACTCGAAGTCAGCTCAAAGGTCGTCAGCGCCTATAGTGGGAGGGTCCTGGAAACGTTGGCAAAGGCAGGAGACCTAATAACCTCGGGCAATCCCCTTTTAACTCTGGAATTGTCGGACAGCGAGTTGGAAGCCGTCATTTACGTCAGCGCGGGCGAGGGCAAAAAGGTTCAGGCCGGCATGCCTGTTGAAGTAATCCCCGCAACGTTCGAAAAAGCTGAGTACGGCTATATGATCGGAACTGTGAAAGTCGTGTCCGATTTTCCTGCAACTCATCAGGCGATGATGAATGTCCTGGAGAACGATTCTCTGGTCCAAAAGCTTGCAAAAGCAGGACCTCCCACAACCCTTTATGCTACCCTCGTCCGAACGACGAATACGATTAGCGGCTTTCGTTGGTCTTCCTCCGAAGGTCCGCCCAACGCAATTGCTGCCGGGACAATCTGCACCGCGAATGTGATTGTTTTGGAGCAACGCCCTATTTCACTCGTGATTCCCGCTCTCAAAACATTCTTTGGAACCTAGAGCGCGCATGGACAAGACAACAACGCCTGCCCCGCCCCCCGTCCGCCCCTCATCCCAAGAGGCTGCTCCACTCAAATTTCGCCGTGTTCGCACACCTACTCTACTGCAAATGGAAGCAGTCGAATGCGGTGCTGCGGCGTTGGGAATTGTTCTGGGATACCATGGAAAATACGTCCCACTCGAAGAACTGAGAACATCGTGCGGTGTCTCTCGCGATGGAAGCAAAGCCAAGAATGTTCTAGCTGCGGCCCGGAAATATGGTTTGGAAGCGAAGGGATTCAAAATCGGCGATACGGAGGATCTCCGACGACGCCCTCTTCCTCTAATCGTGTTCTGGAATTTCAATCATTTTCTCGTAGTGGAGGGTTTTTCGAAAAAACAGGTTTACCTGAACGACCCAGCCACCGGGCCACGTACAGTGTCGCACGCCGTCTTTGAAGAAAGCTTCACAGGAGTAGCGTTGATCATGGAACCTCGGGCCGACTTTGCAAAGGGAGGCAACAAAAAAGGGGTTCTTGGATCCTTGCGGCGGCGGCTCGGAGGTAACGGAAAAGCTCTCCTCTACGTTGTGCTGGTAAGTGGTCTGCTCGTCATCCCTGGATTGGTTATCCCAGTCTTCTCCAAAGTCTTCGTCGATGAATATTTGATCGGGCACCGTCTTGGCTGGATCCGGGCGCTGCTTGCAGGCATGTTGATCACCGCCATCCTCCGCGCCGGGCTGACCTTTCTGCAGCAGCATTTTCTGCTTCGCTTTGAGCTGAAGCTCGCTCTCGGAGCCTCGAGTCGCTTCTTTTGGCATGTACTGCGCCTTCCAATCGTTTTTTTTACGCAACGCTTCAGTGGAGAAATCGGCTCGAGGGTGGTTATAAACGACATGGTAGCCCAGCTTCTATCCAGCCAGCTCGCGACGACCATACTCGGCTTCGTGACCATGGCTTTTTACGGTGTCGCGATGTTCCAGTACAGCATTTCACTTACGCTTCTGACCGTTGGTATCGCCGGCCTCAATCTCCTGGCTTTGCAAATGATTTCCCGCCGCCGAGCTGATGCTAATCAACGATTAATGCAGGAGGAAGGCAAACTCATCGGCACGACCATGTCTGGGGTCCAAATGATCGAATCCTTGAAGGCCACGGGGTCCGAATCGGATTTCTTCGCGCGCTGGGCAGGTTTTCAAGCCAAAGAGCTTAATGCTCAGCAATCTCTCGGGCGTCCCACTCAATTTCTCGTGGTGCTGCCGCGAGTGCTTACTTCGATCAATCAGGCTGCCGTTCTTGGTTTTGGCGGTTTTTTGGTCATGAAAGGTACACTAACCGTGGGAACACTCGTAGCATTTCAAAGCCTCATGAGCAGTTTTATCGAGCCGGTCAACGGGCTTGTAACCCTCGGGAATACGCTTCAAACGGTGCAGGGAGGAATGAGCCGGCTCGATGATGTCCTTAGTTATCCGGTCGATCCTCAGACCGGTGACGCACCCATTCCAGAAGAGTCGAGACGACTGACGAAGCTTTCCGGCACGCTCGAATTAAAAGAAGTGACCTTTGGCTATAGCCGGTTGGATGAACCATTGATTGAAAAGTTTTCTTTGCTTCTGAAACCGGGAGAACGGGTAGCCTTGGTCGGTCCCACCGGTTGCGGCAAATCGACGATTTCCAAGCTCGTTTCCGGCCTCTATCCGGCATGGTCGGGAGATGTCCTTTTTGACGGAAAAAAGCGCGAGGATCTTCCGCGTCATGTGCTTTCGAATTCCGTGGCTCTCGTGGATCAGGAGATTTTTCTTTTTGAAGGAACCATTCGCGAAAATATTACTCTCTGGGACAAAACCGCCCCAGAATCCAGTCTCATTCAAGCAGCCAAGGACGCTTACATTCACGAAGATATCACGTCGCGGCAGTGCGGTTACGACAGTTTCGTGCAGGAGAGCGGGCGCAATTTCAGCGGAGGACAGCGCCAGCGCCTCGAAATTGCACGAGCTCTTCTGAACAACCCCACGATTCTCGTTTTGGACGAAGCCACCAGCGCGCTCGATTCCAAGACCGAAAAAATGATCGATCAAAACCTCCGTCGGCGCGGTTGCACCTGCCTTATTATTGCGCACCGCCTCAGTACGATTCGTGATTGTGATGAAATCATTGTCATGGAGCGGGGCCGGATCGTCCAACGCGGAACTCACGATCAACTCGCCGGCCAACCCGGATTGTACGCGGATCTCATCCGAAACTGACGATGCCATTGATCGGCTTATGACATTTGGCTTAAAAGCAATTTTCGAGAGTGAGGGGAAATCCGAAATCATTGGCGGAAACCTACCCTTTCTCCTGGATAATCCCGATTCGGTTTGGCTGGTCGAACGCGGGCACATTGAAATCTTCTCGGTGCGAATCGAAAACGAGAATCCAGTGGGCACTCGTTTTCATTTTTGTTCGGTTGGCGCCGAAAGTTTGCTCTTTGGCATGGACCTGGCCGCATACGAAATCGGTCGCGGCTTCCTGGCTGTCGGCATGGTCAATACCCGACTGTTTCGCCTTTCCTTGACCCGCTTTCGCCAGGCTGCCGCGGATGATCCTGATCAAGAAGGCGCTGCGGCCTGCATTGACCAATGGGTCCGGGCTCTCTCCACCGGACTCGGCCGGGATATCCACACGCGCACCGAATTCATGTTGGACCATGAAAACGTGCTTCGAGTGGAGGGCAATAAAAGCTTCCGATCTCGCAAAGGAGTTTACTGGATCGCGCATGAAGGTGGAGACTTGGTTTTTCTCGGAATGGAGGATATTGCCGCAAAAGGGACGGCAGAACTCTTTCCGATTACGGAGGACACCTGGGTCCAAACCCTGGAACCGGTCACTCTCAGCGGCTTTCGAACCAACAAACTTTTACGCCAGCCGACAATATGGGCCGCCCTAAGCTATTTTTATGAGACGATTCTTAAGTGTGAACGAATCAACAAACGGCTTGCTGAAGTCGATGAATTTAACCGCCTGCAGGATCGATTCTCTGCCGGAAGAAAGGCGGCTCACCGCAGTCTGGAGGAACTGGCATCCGTCTTTCAGGCTCGGCCGTCCGTCGATTCTTCAGCTATTGATGATCCTCTCTTTAATGCCTGCGATCTCGTGGCGAAAAACCGGGGGATCACCCTGCGACCGCCGCGCGAGTTGGTAAAAGGAGAAACCGTGCGCGACCCGTTGGGCTTGATCGTCAAAACTTCCGGGGTTCGGATGCGGAAAGTCTCGCTCAAAGGCTCGTGGTGGCGCGAGGAAGGGGGTCCCTTCCTCGTTTATACAGGCGAAAGTTTAACTCCCGCCGCTGCTCTGCCGGTGGGACAAAACGGGTACATATTGGTCGACCCGAAGACGCGGGCCTCGACGCCGTTAACAAACACTGTCGCCGCTACTATTCATGAAAGCGGATATACATTTTATCGTTCATTCGGTGAGAACGTGATTACTGCTCGAAAAGTCTTTGCGTTTGGAATTCATGGACTGGGCAAAGATTTCACGATCCTGATGCTCATGGGGCTGGGCGGTGGCTTATTGGGAATTCTCCCGCCCATGGCAACAGGCCTGCTTTTCGACTCGATTATTCCTTCCGCCCAGCAGGCCCAACTGTTGCAAATCACCGCGGGACTCATTTTGATCGCGCTCAGTATTGGAATATTTGAATTCACCCGTGGCGTGGCATTGTTGCGGATTGAAGGAAAAATGGACAATAACGTCCAAGCTGCGGTCGTCGACCGGCTCTTTAGTTTACCCATTCCGTTTTTTCGACAATTCTCTTCCGGCGATCTCGCTGACCGAGCCAATGGAATCAGCCAAATCCGCCAAAGCATTTCTGCCACAGTAGGCAACTCGATCATTAGCAACATCTTCGCTCTTTTTAATCTCTTGCTCCTGTTTTACTATGATACAAAACTCGCTCTCGTTGGGGTGGTTTTGATTCTTGTAACCGGAATTTTCACCCTTTTCTGTTCCGTCCTGCAGATTCGATACCAGCGACAAATTATGGAGATGCAGGGGCGAATCTCCGGTCAGATCTTCCAGTTTCTCAATGGGATTACGAAGCTTCGAGTGGCTGGAGCAGAGGTGCTCGCATTTTCAAAATGGGCAACTCTTTTCGCCGCGCAAAAGCGCATTGCTATAAAATCCAGGAGCGTTACGAATCGGATCTCCGTCTTCAACGCAGGCTTCCCCGTTCTTTCCAGCGCTGTATTTTTCTGGGTTGTTGTCTATTGGAGTGATGAGCCACACCTAAGTCCAGGTTCGTTTCTAGCCTTTTTTGCCGCTTTTACCGTCTTTCTTGGATCCATGCTCGCCATGATTCTGAGTATTATATCCGCACTGAATGTAGTTCCTTTGTTCGAACGAGTGCGTCCGCTTTTAAGCACACAACCAGAGATTTCCGCAGTGAAAATCCATCCGGGTGAACTGTCCGGCAGAATCGAGTTGAGCCGTATCTCATTTCGCTATACACCCGATGGTCCGCTCGTTTTGAAGGATCTTTCATTCGAAATCAAGCCGCGTGAGTTCATTGCTATCGTAGGGCCTTCAGGCTCCGGAAAATCAACCCTGCTTCGACTTTTTCTCGGGTTTGATCAACCTGAAGCCGGTGCAATTCTTTTTGATGGTCAGGAATTAAGGGAATTGGATGTTGGTGTGATCCGTCGTCAAATTGGAATCGTGCTCCAAACCAGCAAACTAATGGCCGGAAACATTCTCTTCAATATTATCGGATCGCTTCCATTAACACAGGAAGATGCCTGGGAAGCGGCCCGAATGGCAGGCCTTGAAGAGGACATCAAACGTCTTCCCATGGGAATGCACACAGTTGTCTCGACTAGCAGTGCGGTTTTTTCTGGCGGACAACAGCAACGCCTCATGATCGCACGCGCGATCGCGTTCAAACCGAAGATTCTCCTTTTCGATGAAGCGACCAGTGCTTTGGACAATCGGACTCAGGCTTTGGTAAGCGAAAGCCTTGAAAAACTGCACGCCACTCGAGTGGTCATCGCCCACCGCCTGAGTACAATTATTAACGCCGATCGAATTTATGTGATGGACAAAGGCCAGATTGTCCAGATGGGAAACTATAAGGAACTGCTTGCCCAGCCTGGAATGTTTCAGGATCTGGCCCGGCGGCAAATTGTAGGCGAAGCGGAATGAACCTACTGTAATGCAGCAAAAGCCTCCTCCCTCGTTGGATAAATTGGAATCAAGGGAAGAAAACCCGCAATATCAAATAATTCCCGGACGTTTGAAGTCATTCCGCTGATCGCTAGTTTTCCACCGGTCGACTTCACTTTCTTGGCGGCAATCATGAAAACACGGAGCCCGGCGCTGTTCACATAGTCAACGCCAGCCAAATCAAGTAGCACTTTTTTTTCTCCACGCTCAATCACTCCGAGCAACCGCTCTTGAGTGGGCGGCGAACTTAAGGCATCCAACTTGCCTGCCAATACCAGCAATAATCCGCGTTCGTCCGATTTCTCAGATATGTCCATGTTAATTCCCGTCTTTCGCTTCCGACACCAAATTCTTAGTCATCCTCAGCACGTTCCGGTTCCCGCGCCTTTCATACTCAACGCAGTCCATCATCTTCTTGACCAGCAGAATACCTAGTCCGCCAATTCCACGCGAGTCAATGTCTGCGGTAATATCCGGGTCCTCCCGCAGCAATGGATTGAATGCCGCGCCGGTTTCTTCGATACAAACATGCAACTTCCCTTGGGCGACCTCCACCGACACTCGCGTCCGCTCTTCGAAACTTCGCGGGCCTCCGTAGGAGATCACATTGGTGACAAGTTCATCGAGACAAACCAACAGCTTGTACGCCACGGCGGAATCAAGCCCCTCCTTCTTTGCAAAGGTTTCCAACGATTTCGACAACCTCTCCAGCTCATTTAAATCGTTCGCGAGCAATAGTTCCATACACCTGTTAAATCGCATGCGCCGTGCAAACCAAACAGTTCTTAAATGAGAGCCGACGCAAGCGGGGTATGTCAATGAGATGCCGCGTAAACCTCATTCCGAACTAACGCGCGACTGAGGGCTGAGGTTGAACAAATTCATGTTCGTTCTCTCGCACGATGAGCACTGGGCAAGCTGCGTGGCGAACAACTCGCTCCGCCGTACTGCCGATAAACAATCTTGAGAACCCGGTATGCCCATGGGTGGAAAGGATAAGATCAGCCGACTGGTTTTCGGCTGCGGCCACAATTTCCCGGTACGGGTTTCCTACCCGAACAACCGGATCAACCTTCAAACCACGAAGACTTACTTCCGATTTTAACGCCACCAGTCGCGAAACGGCGTTTTCATGCGCTTGAACTTGCCATCGATCAAGTTCGATCATCGGAATCTCCGGGTTTGCATAAGGGATCTCAACCACATGTAACAGAACGAGCGAAGCTTGAAACTGCGTCCAAAAAGCTGTCGCGTATTTGCAACGGCTTCCTCGAGCATTCCAGAAAAGTCAGTGGGTGCCAGAATTCGATTGAGTCGAAACAGCGAATCGTTTTCGTGGATTTGGGTCGCGGCAGAAAACAGGATTCGCCAAGACCAACCTCCGAGTTGACGCTCCGAAGGCTTTTCGCAGGTAATTTTCATAAATTTACATCCTCCATGATTTCGGTCGGC
>JAQGOX010000101.1 GCA_028293365.1 Verrucomicrobiales bacterium
CCGGAGGAGCACGTAGAGATGACCATCGAACCAGCTTAAGTCTGAATAGTGAATGTCGCCTAACGCCGCTGTGGAAGGGCGTGGCATGAAATCGTCGATCACTTTCAATGTTTTTTGATCCACGACGATGATGCGTCCGGATTGACGTTCGTTCGCGACGTAAATTCGCCCTTCGCCGACAGCCACGCCTTCAAAAGAGGCATTGCGATCCGTCGGATGAAAATATTTTTGCACAGGGGTCCAATCGATATCCAGTCGTTCTACTTTCCGCGTTTTCGAGTCCCATCGAAGAATCCAACGATTCGCCTCTTCAGAAAGGTAAATTCTTCCTTCCACATCTCCGGCGATGCCTTCGATGTCGTAGCGGTCGATCTTTTCCTTGGCAAATGGTGCAAGTTGGTTGGGGGTGAAGCAGTCCGGTATTTTGATTAGGTCAGCCGAATTGGCGCCGTCCTGGAATTTAATCTGATAAACCGCTGCTTCCCGGTCATTGATTGTAAGAAGCGTCCCGTTCTTTTGCTCGAAAAGGCCGGATGCGTCGAAACGCTGACTGAGAGGCAAATTGAGTTGCCAGAAACCTTCCAATTGAAGCGGGATGCGGCGAGCGTGGCCAATCTGTTGGCTCGCTGGGGCCGCGCCGGATCCAACGGACGAAGGAGCGGTCGGGCGTGTTCGACCGTTAATGGCACCGTCGGTTTTTTGAACTGCGGAGCAACCGGATAAAACCCAGACGAAGACAAAAAGCGAAAGCATCGATCGAACGGTTTCGATCCAGGAGAACTTTAAAACAGGTTGTGGTTTCATCAATCGAAGTGACGCGGACCATAAGGAGGGAAGAGTCAGCCGTCAATTCTCCAATCCAGGTTAAATTCCTTTTGATCCGATCTGCTTTATGTCCTAATCCGATCGTGAGCATTGTAACGCGAACCGGGGACTCGGGAACGACGGGGTTGATGTATAACCGGCGAGTTTCAAAAACAGATGCACGAGTCGAAGCTTACGGTTCCGTGGATGAATTGAATGCGACCCTGGGGTTGGCTCGCGCAAATGCAAACGATCCGTTTGTTACGGAAAACATTCTTTCCACGCAAGCGCACCTGGTCATTTTAATGGGGGAGCTTGCGACGCTCAGCGAGGATTTAAAACGTTATCGGGAAGAAGGCTACAGCGTTGTGACTTCTGAAATGACCGCTTCGCTTGAAGCTGCCGTGCAGAAAATCGAAGCAGAAAAAGTCTCGTTCAAAGGTTGGGCAACTCCAGGAGCTAATATGAGTGCCGCGACTCTTGACGTCGCTCGCACGACCTGTCGCCGTGCGGAGCGACGCGTTCAGCAATTACGTGATGCAGGGAATCTCGGGAATAATGAGATTTTGATCTATTTGAATCGGCTTTCTGACCTGCTCTGGCTGCTGGCACGGTGGGCGGAGACGAGGCAGATCTGACTTCGGTTCCTTTCCTGGGATGATTTAGAATTCAGCCAGTTGCGCAAGAAGGCAAGCTTCTGCATAGTTGCTTCAGAGTGCTGAGGGATGGGCACTCTAGGCAGCAGCCACTAAACATGAATCGACCCACGTTATTTCTTCGGACTCACGGAAGGGTTGCCCTAGCGTTACCAGAAGCGGCCAGGGCGCCTGGATTCGGCGTCACTTCCAAATCGTCTGCCTTCGAATCGTTTGTCTCCAACTGAATAAGCATGCCCAACCGGTCCATCAAAGTAAAACTGCGCAGTGGAATCATGGCTACGTGCGTCAGCGTGTTACTCTTGATGGCAGCGGGATTCGTCAGTTACGAAATCGTTACATTTCGGCAGGGCCTGGTCGAGTATGTCACCACCATATCTGAAATTATTGCGGCAAACAGCAGTGGTTCTTTGGGGTTTGAAAGTCAAAGTGATGCCGCCGAGGTCCTTGCAAGCCTTTCATCCAATCGATATGTGAAGTCAGCGGTGCTATTCGATCAGGAAGGTAAAGTCTTCGCATCATTTCCCCCCGACATTTCAAGTTCCAATTTGTTTTTGGCCCAGCCATTAAAGGAAGGATATCGATTTACAGGAGACAAACTCATTTGTGTCAAAGCAGTCACCAAGTCGGGAGTCAGGCAAGGGACCCTCTATGCGGTAGCCAGCCTGGAACCGATGTACCACCGATTGCGAATGTTTGGTTTGGTGGTCGGGGTGCTCCTCATTGGCAGTGTGATCGTTGCATTTATTCTTTCAAACTCTTTGCAGGAAAAGATTGCGTCCCCGATTTTGGCGCTCGCCGGGACGGCTCGAACAATTTCCGAACAGCGAAATTACGGAGTGCGCGCCCCTAAAGGGGCCAGCGATGAGGTGGGTATTCTAACCGATGCCTTCAATCACATGCTCAATCAGATTGAAGAGAGAAACATGGCGCTTCGTGAAAATAGCGAACGTCTCAATCTGGCTCTGGAAGCTTCAGGCACGGGCACCTGGGACTGGAATATCCCGAGCGACCGAATTACCTGGGATCGTTATCTCGATCAATTATTGGGCGGAGCCAATGGGGCAGAAGGCAGGACCTTCGCCGAGTTCCTGGCCCTGGTTCAGCCTGAGGATCAGGCCCGGTTCCAGAATCTCGCCGTCAGCTCCATACAGGAAAGTCGTGAGTTTGTAGCCGATTTTCGGGTTATCTGGCCGAATGGTTCGTTGCATCATCTTTCCACCCGAGGTAAAGCTTTCAAAGATGCGGGTGGAACGCCGTTGCGGATGGCGGGGGTAATGATCGATACCACTGATACCGAACGAGCCGAGCAAGCGTTAAGAGATAGTGAGCAGCGCTACCGTTCTTTGGTGAGTGCGATCACGTCGGTGGTTTGGATCTCCGATCCCGAAGGTGCTTTCAAGGTGTCCCAAAGTTCCTGGCAGGCTTATACCGGCCAGGCATTCAATGAGCACCGTGGGTTTGGCTGGATGCAAGCATTGCATCCGGATGATCGCGAGAGGATCAGGGGGGCTTGGTTGAAGGCCAGGTCGATGTTAAGCCGCTTCGAAGCCGAGGGCCGCCTCTGGAATGCTGGATCACAGAGTTATCGTCATTTCATTACTCGAGCCGTTCCCATTTTGGAAGGAACCGGCAAAGTCCGTGAATGGGTGGGAACGGTTACTGATGTCCATGACCGCAAACTGGCCGAGGATGAAATCCATCGACTCAATTCCGAATTAGAACAGCGCGTGCTTGCTCGCACGGCCGAGCTGGCGACGACGAATCAGGAGTTGGAATCCTTCACCTACAGTGTCTCACATGATCTCCGTTCACCACTTCGGCACATCGACGCCTACGCCCAAATCTTACAGGAGGAATTTGGCGAAGCGATTCCCGGAGAAGCGAAACAATATTTGAGTCGTATTCGAAATGGCACACAAAATATGGGCCATCTGGTCGACGATCTTTTAAACCTGGCGCGTGTCGGGCGCCAGGAGCTGAATTTTAAGCCCGCGAATCTTGGATTATTGGTGGAAGAGGTAATCGAGGAGTTGGGGGATGAAACGATCGCTCGTAAAATTGAGTGGAAGATCGAACCTCTGCCGACAGTCGCGTGTGATCCGGGGCTAATCAAGCAGGTCTTCGCAAATCTGATCTCGAATGCGGTGAAATACACGCGCACTAAACCGGTCGCGACGATTGAAATCGGTTTGACAAATGCCAGGAACCAAACCGCCATTTATGTGCGTGACAACGGTGTCGGCTTTAACATGAAATATGTTTCCAAACTATTTGGCGTCTTTCAACGATTGCATAAAGCAGAGGACTTCGAAGGTACTGGCGTTGGGCTTGCCACCGTCCAGCGAATTGTAAGAAAGCACGGTGGTGAGATTTGGGTGGAAGCTGAAATTGATAAGGGCGCAACTTTTTATTTTACTTTGAAGACGTTGCAAGCCCAGGAGGCATCATCAGAAAGCGGCGCATGAAACGAGACGAAATTGAAATCCTGTTGGTCGAAGATAATCCGGATGATCTTGACCTTGCGCTTTTGGCCTTGCGCAAGAATCATCTAGCGAACAGAATTCATGTCGTTCGCGATGGCGAGGAGGCTCTGGACTTTCTTTTTTGTCGCGGTGCTTTCCATGATCGCAGCTTCGAAAATGCTCCACGTCTGGTGCTTCTGGATTTGAAACTTCCCAAAGTTGATGGGCTTGAGGTTTTGCGCGAAGTGAAAAATGATACACGTACTAAAGCCGTTCCGGTGGTGGTAATGACCTCGTCGCGTGAACAGCGCGACATGGTTGAGGGTTATCAACTCGGCGTAAATAGCTACATTCAAAAGCCGGTGGATTTCAATGAGTTCAGAGATATCATCAAGCAGCTCGGTTTTTACTGGCTTGTGATCAACCAATCGCCACCGGCTGAAGCCTTCGTGCGCCGGTGATAGATTAATTATGAGAATTGTTTTGGGAATAACGGGGGCGAGCGGGATGATTTATGCCCAAAGACTGATTGATGCACTCGCATTGGGCTCTCACGACTTGCATTTGGTGATCAGTAATTACGCGCAGGCAGTCATTGTTCAGGAACTGGCCGGCGGGTTGCGATTGCCTCCGAATACTCCAGTTCATGGCCTCAAAAGCATGAATGTCCCATTTGCAAGCGGATCGAATGCGTTTGATGCGATGGTTGTAATTCCGTGCACCATGGGAACAATGGGGCGGATCGCGCAGGGAATCAGCGATGATGTATTGTTGCGCAGTGCTGACGTGATGCTTAAGGAGCGGCGAAAATTGGTTTTGGTTCCGCGCGAAACCCCTTTTAGCCTGATTCACATTAAGAATATGGAGCTTCTTCTGCTGGCAGGCGCAACGATCATGCCTGCAAATCCTGC
>JAQGOX010000122.1 GCA_028293365.1 Verrucomicrobiales bacterium
TTGGAGCCAGCTATTCCGGCAGGATCGCTGCTCGCCAAATGGCAATTGGCATCAAGCCAGGCGGAGAAACAAAAACTTGCCGAACAATTGCAGGAACTCTTGACCTCTGGTGCGTCGATTCCAAACGAGAGTCCGGATGCAAAGCTCTATCAACAACTCGCCTCATTGAATGGACCGCTCTTTGGCGGCGTTCGAAAAACCGAACCCTCCCCAACAATTGTTGATCGTCACGATGGCAGCGATGCGAATTGGGGAGTTGATCCGGCAATATTCGGACGACATCCGAATGGCAGTTCGATTGAGGCTGCGAGCCTTTGCGTTCAAGCCCCTTCCATCATTGAAATCCGCTTGCCTGTAGACCTGGTAGGCGGTTCGGAATTCATCGCGACCGGCACACTTCATACACCCACAGGAATTGAGGGAAGTGTGCAATTCCAGCTTTTAACCAATAAACCCAGCCTCCCAAAAGGACTGCTCGCCGGCAGTGTCACGGAGACACAGGCCAATGGTCCGTGGACTTCGAACAACCAGCGAATTTCACACAATCTTCCGATTGTGACTGCGTCCGGCAGCGAAGCGCGTAAACGAGTCGAATCTTCTTTCGATGACTTCCGCCGTTATTTCCCAGCGGCACTCTGTTACGCCAAAATTGTTCCGGTCGATGAAGTGATTACGCTCACGCTGTTTCATCGCGAAGATGATCAACTCGCGCGACTGATGCTCGACGACGCTCAGAAAGCCAAACTCGATCGGCTGTGGGACCACCTGCGTTACGTTAGCCAGGATGCACTAACGATGGTCGATGCATTTGAGCAGCTTTGGCAATATGCGACCCAGGATGCGGATCCCAAAGTATTCGAACCTCTGCGCAAACCCATTCAAGACCGCGCCGCTGGCTTCAGGAAACGATTAATCGATACACAGCCAGCACATCTGCAAGCCGTGATAGACTTCGCCCGGCGCGCCTATCGACGACCGCTTGCGGAAGCCGAACAGAAGGAACTGCGGGATTTGTATGCAAAACTGCGCGCGCAGGAAGTGCCGCATGACGATGCCGTCCGGCTTCTGCTGGCCCGGCTCTTTGTGACACCAGCATTTCTCTACCGTTCTGAAACAACCGCGCCGGGAAAAATGCAGGTACCCGTGAATGACTGGGAACTCGCGAGCCGGCTCAGTTATTTTCTTTGGTCCTCGATGCCCGATGCAGAACTCTTCCGAGCGGCGGCCTCGGGCAAACTGCACGACTCGACCGTCCTGGCGGCGCAAACGCGGCGAATGCTGCGAGATCCACGCGTCCGCCGTCTTTCCATAGAATTCGCCTGCCAGTGGTTGCACATTCACGATTTCGACACCCTGGATGAAAAGAGCGACCGGCATTTTCCCACCTTCACAGGCCTGCGGGGTGACATGTATGAAGAATCGATTCTTTATTTTACCGACCTCTTTCGCGAGGACGAACCCGTACTGAACATCCTGGATTCAGACTACACCTTCCTCAATGAGTCGCTGGCCAAACATTATGAGATCCCGGGTATCACTGGAAACGAATGGCGCCGTGTCGAAGGCATAAAAAAGTTTAGCCGCGGCGGAATTCTTGCTCAGGCAACCACTCTTTCCAAACAATCCGGCGCCTCTCGAACGAGCCCTATTCTTCGAGGAAACTGGGTTGCGGAAGCTCTCCTCGGCGACAAACTCCCCAAACCACCCAAGGACGTTCCCCGCTTGCCCGAAGATGAAGCGACCGAAAACCTGACTGTGCGCCAGCTCACCGAAAAGCACAGCACTGATCCACGCTGCTATGCTTGCCACATGCGCATCGACGGGTTTGGATTTGCCCTCGAGAGCTTTGATGCAATTGGGCGCTTTCGTCAAAATGACCTCGGTGGACGCCCCATCGATGCAAAGTCAAAGCTGATGGATGGAACTCAGGTTGATGGAATCGCCGGGCTGCGCGAATATCTATCAACCAAAAAGCGCGATGTGTTTTTGCGCCAATTCAACCGTAAACTGCTCGGGTACAGCCTGGGGCGTGAGGTTCAATTGTCGGATAAACCTTTATTGACCGAAATGCTCGCGCAAATGCAGGCTAGCGATTACCATATTGGCACAGCAGTCGAAAGCATCGTGAAAAGCCGGCAATTTCGCGAGATTCGCGGACGAGAGATGAGCAACGACGATTAATCCAGAAACAGCAGGATATTCTATGGCTACATACAATTTCTCACGACGGGCATTTCTCCGCGGCATTGGTGTCACAATGGCCCTTCCCTGGCTGGAATCATTCAATGTCTGGGGTGATGAACTGAGGACTGATCCGTCGAGTGAGGCCCCCGTTCGCCTTGCGGTGTTGTTCTCGGGAAACGGCTTTCATAGCAAGGAATGGTGGGCTAAGGGCGAGGGAAAACAAATGGAACTGGGCAAGGTTCTAGCGCCTCTCACCGACTTCCGCGAGAAGATGCTCTTCGTGCGCGGGCTCTTTAATGCGGAAGCACTCAAAGGGAATATTCACAGTTCTCAAACTGGCAACCTTCTCTCAGGCGCTCCGCTGGCGTCCGGTGGTGAGATTCGTTCCGGAACCAGCATCGATCAGTTAATGGCACAGACCTACGGAAATTCCACGAAGGTTCCGAGTCTCGTGCTTGGTTGCGAAAAATCGAATCCTTCGGTCCACAAGAATTACTCGATGCTTTACAGCTCGCACATTTCGTGGACCTCGCCGACCACGCCAACCCCTCTGGAGATTTACCCCGCGCTCGCCTTCGATCGCTTATTCAAAGACGAAGTGAACAAAGGGGATAAAAGCGTGCTGGATTCGGTACTCTCCGATGCCAATGACCTCCGCCGCAAGATCAGCAATTCCGACCAGCAAAAACTGGATGAGTATTTGGAATCGGTGCGCGACGTGGAACAACGCATCGATAACGCCGGTAAAAAAGGAGAATTGCAGGGATGGCGTCCCACTCTATCCGCCCCAAATATTCCGCGTCCCCCGGACGGGATTCCTCAGGACATCGCGGAACATATGCGCTTGATGTCGGACATTCTCGTGCTCGGATTCCAGACGGATACCACTCGTATCACCAGTCTTAAACTGAACAACGATCACTCGTCGTTACGCTTTCCGAATCTGGGGGTCGATTACATGATTCACCACCTTCTTTCGCATTCGGACAGTGCGGACTGGCTGAAGGTGAATACCTTTTTCCTCGAGCAGGTCGCGTACATTGCGCGGAAATTGGATTCGATCCAGGAGGGACCGCGCACGCTTCTCGACAATTCCATGCTGCTGTTCTGCTCCAGCATGATGAGCGGCAATCATAACGCCGATCAACTTCCGGTCATCATGCTGGGCGGTGGAGGAGGCCGAATTAAGGGCGGACGAGTGATCGATTACACAGGGAAATCCGACCGCCAAATGTGCCGGCTTTACCTCTCGATGATGGACAAAATGAATGCCCATCCCAAAAACTTTGGCGACGCTGCAGCCCCGCTCGAAGAAATTTAGGCTGAAAACCCATTCAATCCGGGCGAGGTTTTAGGCAGTCGGGCTCTGCACCTGGAAAAGTTTGATGTGGCCGAAATCCGGACAGCGGCCAGCTTTCTTTTTCTCCTGCGTCGTCGCTCCACCGAGCGCCAATTGCTTTCCCTGATCAAGCCAGACTGAAGAAGTCGTGCGCATTTTTGTGTCGATAGAATGCATCAGGGAGCCCGAAACCGAATCGAATAGAGCAGCGCTCCATTTGCCTTGAGCAAGGCGCCCCGCCATCAGAAAGAGTTTTTGATCGGGATGGTAGCCCACCGTTTCCATCAATCCATGGCCCGAATCGGTTTCATGGATTTCGGCTGTTTTCCGCACCGGAGTTTCCGTCCAGGCAAAACGCTGCCAGGTTTGTTTCCCATTCCCTGCCATCGGATCGACCATCGGCCCCATCCCGCAAACCAGCACTTCGCGGCCATCGGGACTGAAAACCAGGTCAAAGATTCCTCCGATATAGTGGTGGCTTTTGATGATGCCCCAACTCGTAAAATCAGGCGTGGTCCAGGATGCGACCTGCTTCCCAGTCTCTAAATTCCAAACTCGCACTTCACCCATCATGTTGGCGGCCGCGACGTGCTGACTGTCCGGACTAAAAGCCACCGAAAGAACCGGAGGAATATGGTTCAAAGACCAACGCAAGCCGCCGGTGCCCGCATCGAACACTTTGACGCTCGACTCAATTTCTGCGCCAGGCTCATATTTAGACCCGCCGACCCTATATTGCCCGGTCACGCTTGCAACCAGACGTTCGTTTGGGGAAACGCGCATCTTCCACGACCAAAACCTATGAGCGTCAATCGTGCGGATTGGTTTGGCAGCTTTGGTGTCATGCCATTGAAGCTTTCCATCG
>JAQGOX010000126.1 GCA_028293365.1 Verrucomicrobiales bacterium
GGACCTGCAGAACGGAGGAAGCACGAGCCAGGTCGCAAGTTGGGGAATGCAAATCACGGCAGTTCCCGAGCCGCAGAGTATTGCGCTGGTGGCGGGAGTGGGGCTTTTGGGATTTGCGCTATGGAGAAGGAAAGTTAAAGGCTGACGGCCGAAGAAGTAGAAGTAGAAGAAGGGGATTTGTGCCCACGAAAATGGGGCCAAATTTCACGAAAAAGGGAGGGAAAAAGGAGGGGTGGTTTTATGAAGAAGGAGTGTGTTGCCGATCATTCTGCGGCTGGCACCGCAGGCGCGGCATTTCAATTTGGATGATTTAGGACTAGGCCGTTCCCGGAGGGACCTTTTGAGGGGTTTCGGTCGAATCTTCCTTTCCTCAAGAATCGAAAGAAACTCACGGTGGTAGATCGCGTGGGCGAGAAAGTTGGGACATTGGAATCGGTCTGGGAGGATACCAATGGCAATCCAGCGTATTTGTCAGCTCGGACGGAGTGGCTCGGAATGGGAAATACGCATATTGTTCCCTCATACGGTGTGGAAGTTCCGGGTTACGGTTGGTGTAAACTGATTCAATGAAAAAGGAACATTTACGTTTCGAAAGTGAATTCAGGATCGTGTTTGGAAAGGGGAAATGTCAATTCGCGGAAATGACACTCCAACCCGGAGCAACGGAGGGAGGGCCGGACAATCGTCATAAAGGAGCGGATCAATGGCTCTTTGTTATTTCGGGACGCGGAGTCGCGGTAGTGAGCGGCACCGCACACAAATTGAGCAAATGGACTCTGCTGCTGATTGAACGAGGGGAAACCCACGAGATTCGCAATACTGGCCGGACTGCGCTGCGAACTCTCAATGCCTATGCGCCGCTTGCCTACACAAAGTCCGGAAATGCGCTGCCTGCGGGGAAGCCGTTCTAGCCTCACAAGGTGGCGGAAATAAAGTTCTCCAGAGTTTTCAGGGAGTCATTACGACTTTTACGCAATCGTCCTTTTTGTCGCTAAAGATTTCGCAGGCATGCGGGGCTTCCGAAAGGGGGAGGCGATGGGTGATAATATCATCCAACTGATCTTCCCCCCTTCGACCCATTGTATCAGCTCATCGATATACTTTTGAGCGGGAGCCTGGCCGAAGCGGAGCGTCAGTCCTTTATCAAAAATCTGGCCGAGCGGAAAATTGTCGTACGGGATTCCATAAACTCCCACGACACTTACGATGCCGCCACGGCGCACTGCGCTTAGTGCGAGTTTAAGTGCTTTGATACTTCCTGCCTGGGCATGCACGATATTGGAAAGCTTATCGAGCACCGTCCGGTCCGCCTCCATTCCCACCGCGTCAATACAAACATCCGCACCGCGACCTTCGGTCATCGAATGGATTTTTTCCACGCAGTCACCCTCTTCGATGTTGATCGTTTCCGAGTTGGCTGCTTTGCGGGCCATATCCAGACGATACGACTGCGGATCAAGTCCAATGACCCGTCGCGCTCCGCGCGCCCACGCACACTTCTGTGCCATCAATCCCCACGGGTCCACAGCCAAATACGGCGACGGTCTCTCCACCTTTTATTTCCCCCCAGCCGACTGCGGTATATCCGGTCGGAAAGATATCCGTCAGGAACAGCACCTGCTCATCCGTAAAATCCGAACGCACTTTGCGGGGTCCGAAATTCGCGTAAGGAACTCGAACGTATTGCGCCTGGCCGCCGTCGTATCCGCCATAAATATCGGTATACCCGAAAAGAGCGCCTCCTTTCTCTGTGAGTATGCCGCCTTCAGGGCCATATTTTTCGGGGTTCGAATTTTCGCAGTGTCCTGGCAAGCCATGACCGCAAAAGAAACAACCGCCGCAGGCAATTGGAAAGGGAACAACGACGCGATCCCCCTTTTTTAACTCTGTAACTTGAGGTCCGGTTTCTTCCACAATTCCCATGAACTCATGGCCCATCACCATGGGTCTTTTTTGTGGCAGAAATCCATTGCATATGTGGAGATCCGAACCGTAGATCGAAGTGGAGGTGACGCGAAGAATGATATCGTCGGTGCTTTTAATACTGGGTCTGGAACCTCTTCGAACCGCATGTCTTTCGCTCTGTGAAAAACAATCGCTTTCATTTCCTGCAGTGCTGTTGATGTTAAGTCAAACGCCTCCTTACAATTGGCGCATGAATGCAACCAGGTCTGCCTTTTCCTGATCGGCGAGTTTGAGACCAAATACCAGGTTAAAGAACTCCACCGTGTCTTCGAGAGTTAAACAGCGTCCATCGTGCAGGTAGGGAGGGCTGTCCTTAATCCCGCGCAGCGTGAACGTTTTGATAGGACCGTCCGGAGCCTCATTTAAAAAGTCTTCCAAGTGCAAGTCGTGGAGTTGGTGATCGAGGTAGAACGGGGCTGCGTGGCACGCCGAACATTGTGCTTTTCCGAAAAATAGCGTTTCGCCCCGAAGTTCGTTTTCGGAAGCCAGAGCTGGATTAAGACGACCGAGGCGGTTGAGTTTTGGGGCCGGGGGGAAATCAATCATGTTTTGCAGTTGCGCCATGTGGCTCACCTGAACCCGGTCGATAATGTTCATCCCCTTTTTCATCGCGTGAATCGGATCACCATTGAAATATGCAGTTCGCTGCTCGAATTCGGTAAAATCTTCCACCGAGCGCAGACTACGTTTCGACCCGTGAATCTGCTGCCGATCAACTCCCCGCAAGCTGATCGTATCCAGCCTGAAGCGCCTCTCCTGCGGCCGGATATCCGGGCTCAGGTGAAATTGTGCGGTCGTATGGCCGTTCACGTGGCAGTCAAAACAGGTGACGCCGAGGCTTGGATTGCGGCTCTTTCGATCATCGGTCGGATTGAATTCCTCTTGTGGAAAAGGAGTGACCAACATGCGCAACCCATCCAACTGGACGGGAGTTAAAATGTCTTTGAACAATCGATAATAATTATTGATGGAAATCACCTCACCCTGGGATACGTCGCCCAGCTCAGGCCGATTGGAAAGGAATAGCGCCGGAGGAAACTCGGGAATGAATGCTTCAGGCAGATCGAAATCCACATCAAAGCGCTCCAGACGTGGAAACATCTCAATTTGCATCTGCGGGAAAACCTGGCCGCCGGTAACTTGTTTCGGGTGAGGGAGTGCCGGGTAAGGAAACAAATTTTGCTGTTTGATTTGAGCGGAATTCATTTGCGAAAGCTGCTCCCATTTCGTTCCATCCTTCAACCGTGCAGTCGGGCCGATTGGAATCGGTTTGCCGCGGGACATTTTGATGTTTGGATCGAATTTCGGTGCCAGAACATATCGGCTCTCCAATAATTTCCTTTGCTCGTTGGTGATCTGGGACCGCATCTGTTCGTCGGTTTTCATCGTGTCCTCAAAACGTTCCATGGGCTTTTTCGAATTGAGTCCGTCACGATAAAAATCAAAACCAAGAATTTTTCCTTCCTCTGGCTGGCTTTTGAGTGCAGTGGAAACGGGCATTGCATTAGTGGCCGCAAAATGCGCAGGCTGATCTTTTGCACCCTTTTGTTGCTCGACTCGAACCGGTGGCAGAAAGCTGCTGGTTTGCGCGGCGTCGATAGCATCCGCTATTTGTGGCCGCCTCCTGGTGTTCTGTTCGTTGTTTTGAGCAATACAAGCGTCAGCGACGACAAATAAAATCACTGCGGAAATATATGTTTTCATATTGTCTAGTTTTCCATCCCTGTTACCCAGCGAACATGGTGTCGCTTTTTCCAATCGCCTATCAGGGAAAACCATGTTTCGCGGGCAAGGGTCGCATTTGCTCTCTTAAATCATTGCATGTTTGAGCCTCGGTATCGAAGTGGCATGAGGGACAATTGAACTGTAGAGTAGTAACGCTACGAGGGCGCGTAGGGTCGTTTTTGGAATCGAAATAATCCGTAACCCCACTTGCTGCGCATAACTGATTAGACTTATTTTTCCAGCACAATAAATGACCGGACGAACGAATCTCCGGTCAAACGACAGAGGAAAATCACATGGCTGAATTACGCGAAACATTTCTGGATGAATTGAAAGATCTTTATGATGCCGAAAAGCAACTCGTGAAAGCATTGCCGAAGATGGCTAAACCTGCGGAGGACGAATCGCTTCAGCAGGCATTTGAGGACCATCTTGAAGAAACAAAGGGACATGTTGAACGCCTCGAAAAAGTCTTCGCGGCCTTTGATGAAGCCCCCAAGGGAAAAAAGTGCAAAGCGATGCAGGGTCTTCTCGAAGAAGGAAGCGAGTTGATCGAAGAAAAGGCCGGGGACGCAGCACTGATCTGTGCCGCGCAAAAAGTCGAACACTATGAAATTGCCTCCTACGGCTCGTTGCTCGCGTGGGCAAAGTTGCTCGACGAAGCAGGCGCTGCTGAACGTCTCGACGAAACGCTTGATGAAGAGAAAGCCGCCGACGATAAATTGACAGAAATTGCTGAGACGGCTGCAAATCCTGAATCCAACGAGGAAGATTCCGAAGAAGACGCGGAGCCAAAAAATAAATCATCGGCAAAAGTCGCGACACGATAGTAAGCAGATACAGTAGTTATGAATGGCAGGGGATGCCGACTACCAAAGCCGACATCCTCTTTGCTGGAGTTTTCGGTTTTTTTATCAACGAGATTTCCGAGGACTGGTCACACGAAGATCGCCCGTTCGGCAATTCTCGTTCCAGCAAGGAGGAATTGAAGACCCAATGTTTGTTTTGCCAACGCCCGGCTTTCCCTGCACCAGATAAAAGTGTCCTGTGGGCAAGCCGCCGTTCAAAATAGTTTAACAGCCGTTGTCAACACTCCCTCTCCTTTACCCGGATCTCGCAACCGACGTTTAGGTTATAGATCATATTGGGAATCGCACCGCCGAAGGCGATTGTCGGCGGGTGAAGGGCACGAATCAGAGTTACACCGGTGCTGTTTCGAATCGATTGTATTCAAGCCAATACCAGCGAAACGATTTGGCCATTTGAATCAAATCGTCGGCTGTGGGTGGCTTTACGAGATAAGAGTTTGCTCCAGCGGAATAGGCTGAATTGATGTCCGAGGGATGCTCAGACGAAGTAAGGACAACAACCACTATCGTCTTCAAGTCAGCACGACTACGCATCCAGCGAAGCACTTCCAAGCCAGACTTAAGCGGAAGCTTGAGATCGAGAAAAACCAGCGCGGGCAATGGATAACGAGAACGATCCTGAAACTCCCCAATGCCATCTAAATAATCAATCGCCTGCTGGCCATCTTCGACGACGTGAAGCGGGTTTGAAACACAAGCGGCTTTCAAAGCACGCTTCATAATAAAGAGGTCATCCGGGTTGTCCTCGACCAAGAGCAATGTCCGCATTTTAAATTTTGCCTCCGTCGGGGAGAACAAACCAAAAAGTGCTGCCGCAACCCAACGTTGATTCAAATCCGATTTGCCCACCCATGCGGGACACAGCTTTTTGAACGATAGCCAAGCCGATACCGGTCCCCGGATATTCCCTTTCCGAATAGACCCGGCCGAAAATTTTAAATATGCGATCCCGGTGGTCCGGATGGATCCCGATTCCATTATCGCTTACCGTCACGCGCACCTTATCACCGATCAGTTCGCTCTCAATTTTTAAACTCGGAAGTTGACCAGGGGCAATGAATTTTAAACCGTTATCGATCAAGTTGGCGATTGATTGAGTCAGGCAGGCTTCGTGACCGATGACTGAGTGAAGCTTTCCGATGAGGATTCGATTTTGAAAGTTCGGTTGATTGAATTGCTGGTCGACGATATCGCGAACAAGGCGTTCCAATGGAATTGAAGCAAGCTCCATCGTTTGCTTTCCAACCCTGCTGTAAGTCAAGACGTCCCGAATTAGCAGGTCCATGCGGGTAGCCGCCCGCTGAATACGCGCAAGGCGGTCAAAGCCTTCTTCGTCCAGGGGGCGATTTCGATAGTCCTCCATGAGTGACGCGGCATAAGCCTGCATTGCCCGAAGGGGCGATCGCATATCATGCGAAATGCTATAAGAAAATGCTTCCAACTCAGCCACAGTCTCCCGTAACTCGGAGGTGCGATCTGCGACAGTTCGTTCCAATAATTCAGAAGCCCTTTTCCTCTCTGTAATGTCGCGCGTGAAGCAGCGAGTATACAAAAACTTATCCTCGTGCCACCGGCCGCTTGAGTTAATTGAGACGTAACGAATCGAACCGTCCTTATGCTTTAGGCGAGCTTCATAATCAATGAGCTTTTCCCCGCGTTTAAGTCGAGCAAGAATGTCCGCGATCACTTCGGCGTCGGCATGAAACTCGACAATATTTCTGCCGATATATTCTTCCGGCTGGTAACCAAGTAATTCCAATTCGGCCCGATTTGCCCAATTGATTTTGCCATCCGCGGCGACTTGGTGAATCCCCTCGGTAGCGTTTTCCAGAAAGTCTCGAAGGTCGGCCTCCCGCCGGGCCAAATCGTCCTGGCAGCGCTTGCGGATGGCGATTTGCGCTTCCAACGTCGCGGCTTTCTGCTGCAGATGGGCGATGGTTCGAAGCCGTTCGTCTTTGGTCGTTCCATCTAATGAATAACTTTCAGCGGGAATCACTCGCGAATGGGACTTGCAAATGTGCCCGAACGGCTGCGAATCTTCTTCCCCGGTAAAACCTCTTATCGGGTAGGCGCAATATAGAACAAAAGTGTGTTTTTTACCGAGATCGTTCCAAAGCTCTTCCAACAAAATGGCTCCGCTGGAGTTTCCTTCCGCGCACAAGAGCGCGACCATTTCGCCGAAGGCTCGAATCGGTCTTCCGCGGCCAGCCAATGCAGCTATTAGAGAGCCAACCAGTCGGTCGAAAAGAAAAGGATCAGGAGAACCGTCCACCATGAATTGTGAAAGTGTTTCCGCAGCATCCAGCATTGTCAGTTGTCCCGATTTTTCCAATTCGGGAATATCGAAGCCCAGCGAGGAAAGATGGGTGATCAAGCCTTCACGATGGGCACGGGTCGCGATAATGACCCCGGCCTCCGCGTCTTCAAAACCTGAAGCAAAAAAAGAGCTTACAGAGTTAATGAGACAACTATCGTGTTCGTAAAATTGAACTAAATGTTCGGACCGCCCGAGATCATGCCAACATGGTTTTTGGGATTCAGTGCGAACTTTGAGAGGATCGATCACCTCATCAATCGGGAAGAGAGTAGTTTTTGACATTTATGGTCGAGAAATAAACTCGGGTGTTTTAGTCTCGAGACAATAGTCTACCGTTCGAGGGGGAATACGGCCACCCGATCCAAAACCGATCTGCCATTAAGGGTTTTATGGGTAGTGGTCCGTAGATATACGATAAAGCGACCGTACAATTATGGAGATAGACGCCGAAAAAAGATTTGCGTTTACCCTTCGAAAAAATGTCGGTCATTTGGTCCCTTCGGGCTTTCGGACTAATCAGACCGGTTTTTGAGCCGTGCGAAAGAGATTTGGCGCGACGGCCGGATGTCTGCCTGGAGGACCCGCTTCATGAGATTGAGGGCCTCGCGATTTTGGGTTTTGTGATTGGAAATAACACAGTCGGATGGCACCAGAATTCGATAGTCCCGAAGAAATGCGTCATTAGCGGTAAACAAGACACAGCGGTCTCCGGCAATACCGACAATTACCAGAGTTTTCGCGCCCAGATAGGCGAGGAGAATATCCAGGTTGCTTGAGTAGAAGCCCGAATGCTTCGGCTTCAAAACAAAATAATCGTCGGGCGCCGGGCGAAGCTTTTCGACAAGGGCCTTTCCTGGAGTATCATGCTCAAGGCAATGGTCCACCTGTTTATTGAAATCTGAACGCCATTTGCCAAAATTGTCGTTTACGTAAATTACCGGAACGTCTTCGTTGCGCGCGCGTTTTTTTAGCCCCGCGATTCTGTCCGCCATTCGATGGACCGTTCGAAGCAATTCGGCATTATCGGGAAAATCCAGATCGTTGATGACATCAACAAGTAAAAGGGCCACGGGGCATTTGTCTGGCACGTTCCCATGAAGATCCGAATTCTTCGAAGGCATAAAGTTTGGGCATTTAATGTGGAGCGGGATTTTTCGCCGCCGAGATTAAACGGGCTTTTCCATCAAACGTCAGGTAAACTGTCTTTTCATTTAACTCCCAGGCCAGGTGCTCCAGGTATTTCTCCAGAACGGATTGTTTTCGTGGTTGGTCGATCGCGACTTGATATTCCCGGTGTTCGTTACATTCTTCACAAGCACCTTGATCTTTCCAATATCCGGTGATGTTCCCAGAGGTCACTGTGTAACCGGTGAAATGCGTCAGTAAAAAGGAATGCAATTCACGTTCAAACAAAACGCCGCGCGCCGAATAGGACTTCATTTTAATAGAGGGGAGAAGAATATTCATCACGCGGCCGAGTAGTTTTGTTTTTTTTCGAATTTTCATTGTTAATAGTGCAGCGCGCCACTGGCAGTTTACTGATCAGACGGCGGGATAAACTACAATGCCTCACGGTTATTTACGGATTTGGCGGCGTTGTTCGCTCGGTCAGAGACCGTTAACAGGTATCTTCTCTCGCTCACGCCTAGCCAAATCCGCAAATCTCTCGTGATTCAGTGTAGCCTATCCCGCGGTCTGATCAGTAACCTTTGGAATATTTTCTCCCGCCCTTCTTAACCAGATCGACGGCAGCCTTTGGACCACGGTACTTGAGAATCTTGAATTTTTTTCCCTGAAGCTCGTTATAAGAGACAAAGAAGCGCTCAATTTCTTTCAAAGTTTGAGAGCTGACTTTTTTAAGGGTTTGATCTTCCGCTGGCTGATTTCCGTTGGCGGCCACGGCGACTAAACGATCATTCCTCTGCTTTTTTTCCTTTTCAGTTTGTTGAGCTTCAATCACACCGATGAGATGTGCTTGAACGAGACAAAGCGAACAAACTGGATCTTCCATCAAAACCAGTACATCTAAAGGGTCTCCATCGTCACCCTTTGTTCCCGGAATACATCCAAAATCAAAAGGGAAGACCATTCCGCAAGGAAGCACTTTCTTCAGGGTTAAGAGCCCGGAGCTTTCATCGTAAGCGTATTTATTACGACTTCCTTTGGGGGTTTCTACAATCACGTTGATCAAGCCTTTTTTCTCTGCAAATGGTGAAAGATTTGTTTTCTTATTCATGACTCCTTCTCCTTAACGCTAATTTCTCCATTCCGTTCCAGTTGCGCCTTTTGAATCCGTTGAATCTCATCGGAGCCGGTTTTGAGGCGCAAGTCTTCTTCGAGGTCGTGCTTGCTTACATGATGACGCAATAACACTTCATCTTTGATTTTGCCATTTTCAACAAGGATTTGTGGAAGCCCTTTGCAGTAGCGACCCACCACGTGGCAGCGGCAGCACGCCCACGCGAGCATCCGATGCAGAATTACAAGAAAAAATCCGGCCGCGATGGTTTCGAAAAACCGCTCGGAACCGTTGATGGCGCGCGCCAACATTGAGCCAAGGACCAAGGCGAGGAGTGTATCGAGAGTATTTCTTTGCGCGAGGAAGCGCTTCTCCGCGAGGCGGAGCATGACCAGGACGGCAAAGAACATGATCATCGCGCGCAGAAGGATTTGCGCGAGTCTCAAATCCTGGGCCTGGCGGTCCAGGCCCAGGACTGCCTCGATTACCTGTCTCCAATGCGCCATCATTGATTAATTCCCGTATTTCCTGAAGGCGGGACGAAGCGTGATCGGAAGAGAAACGCTCCGAAATCCTCGGTGTTTTCCGCTAGTTTTTTCCAGGCTGTCGCAGTC
>JAQGOX010000135.1 GCA_028293365.1 Verrucomicrobiales bacterium
TTGGAGCAGTCGTGCCTGAGGTATTACGATTACGAGCATTACAAACGCGTCGTTCAAACGGGAGGATTTAAAATCAGCCGTTCTATCGATGAATTGGTTCAGCACATTCAGGAATATCTTGATAACCCTAAACTGGACGCTGCGGGCCGCGCTCGAATTCGCCAGGAGCAATGTTGGAAGCTTGATGGCAGAGCAGGGTGTCGAATCGCGGAATTTTTGCTGGATTATATCCGGGAGTGATTGATGCCAAGGGAACGCTGTTCGGCCACGATTATTACCTTTAACGAGGAGTCGAATCTTCGTGCCTGCCTTGAAAGCGTTCGATGGGCGGATGAAGTCATAGTGGTCGATTCGGGGAGTTATGATGGGACAGTTTCCATAGCGCGCGAGTTCACCGACAAAGTTTTTCAGAACTCCTGGCCTGGTATGCGGGAACAAAAGAACCTTGCTGCCGATCATGCGACGAGCCCCTGGATCTTTAATCTGGATGCGGATGAGCGCGTTTCAATTGAGGGGAAGGATCTGATTCTACGAGCCCTTGAGCAGCCGAATCACGCTGGTTACAGCTTTCCACGAAAGAATTATTTTCTCGGCAGATGGATGCGTTATGGCGGGTGGTATCCAGACGAGGTTCTACGCCTATACAGAAAAGCGGATGGGGAGTTCGGTGGGATCAACCCCCATTGCAACGTTGTATTGAAGCGGGGCACGGCGGGAAAGATTTCGATTCCGTTGGCGCACTACACCTACACTTCATTCGCTCAGTATATGGCGAAGCAATATCCCTATATTGAAGCAGCGGCGCGCGAAACCTGGGACAAAGGGAATGTTCGGAGCGTGTCAGCGGCTCGAATCTTTTCGAAAACCACATGGAAATTCATTGAAACGTTTATATTAAAGCGTGGGTTTTTGGACGGTCCTCACGGTTTAATTGCCGCTTTTGGATCTACATTTGCAGCCTACATGAAACAAGCCAGGCTTTGGGAGTTGAGCCGCAAAGAATCGAAATCTCCCAAAGATCGAAGTCAGGTTTGATTCAATCGTGCGGCAATTCTCTCTGCTTCCTGCCAATCTTCCAGAGTATCGAGATTCACGCGATTCTGATGGCTCACCACGAAGGGAAGGCAGTTTGTTCCATAAATTGAATTCTGCTGCATCAGCGTTTCGACGCGCGTGAAATAAAAATCGCCCGTCCGAGAAAAAGCCTTCGGTGCATCCTGACGGCGGGTCACTTTTAATCCGTCTGCCATGAATGGCAACAATCGTTCTCCCTCAATCTTCATCAGAAAATAGGGTGAGTAATGCTCGGGCACAGCCGCAACGCTGACGACGGAATCAATTTCAGGCTTCGATTTTAAAAGTTCGAACGCTGAGCACAAATCGTTCGCCTGGCGGAAGGGAGCTGTGGGTTGCAAGATCGCGATTGCATCGGGTGCCCAGCCCTGGTCGCGGCCCCATCGCACCGCATGCTGTAGAACAGGGAGCATTGGAGTATCGTCCCGTGCCAGTTCGGGCGGGCGCATGAATGGCACTTCGATCCCGCATTTGCGCCCGATATCGGCAATTTCTTCGCTGTCGGTCGTAAGTATCAGATGCGAAAATATTCCCGACGATTGCGCTGCCAGAGCTGCATACTGTAGCAGCGGCTTGCCTCCGAGCATTTTAATGTTTTTGCCCGGGATGCCTTTGGACCCACCGCGCGCCGGAATAATTCCCAAAAGTTGCATCGGCCCTCAGTAGGCGAGTTTCTTTTCAAAGTGCAATGGTACTTCCGAAAGCAAATCGGCGATTCGTACTCCAGCCTTTCCATCGCCATAAAGATTGCTTCGCTCTCGTTTTCCGGTGCTCAGGTGTTTCTGGATGGCACCGAGAATCTGATGACGGTCGTAATCGACATCGATAACATTACTTCCACGTTCCCGCCCGGACTGGCGAGTTCCCACATTCACCGCCGGCACGCCCAGAAACGAACATTCGCGAATGGCCACGCTGGAATTGCCAATGATCGATTTGCTATTGCACAGCAGCTTCAGGAAATCGCTCGCTTCGAAGTTCTTGAAAAAATGGAAATTGACGGGCTTTTCTTTCTCTCGAAAAATTCGGATGCCTTTGGAGGTCCCATCCGATCCGGCGTCCACATTTGGCCAAAACCAAAGTGTCGCCAGATTCGCATCTTTCACTCCGTACAGGGTTTCCACGATGTGTTTTCGTGATGACTCGTACTCGGTTGTTACCGGGTGTTGGAGCACGACCACATATCCTTGCTTCAAGTCGACCGGATCGCCGACGCCGCCGTAGCGGGAAAACGGATTAAAATCCAACTCCGGCGCCTTCAAGACATCGGCTGCGATATCGATGGACGGACAACCCGTGGTATAAACGTGCTCGGCATGTTCACCCATTCTGCGCACCCGCTCGCTGGCGATTTCGGTGCAGGTAAAATGATAATCGGCCAGTTTTGTTACGGCGTGCCGAACTTTTTCATCGATCGATCCCGTAACCTCGCCACCCTGCATATGCACGAGTGGTATGTTCATGTAGGAGGCGGCTGCGGCTGTCGCGAGAGTTTCGTAGCGGTCAGCGATGGTGATCACCATATCCGGTTTCAAATTGTCGAACACGGTGGCTAATTCCATCATTCCAAGCCCGGTCGATTTGGCGGAAGTAACCAGATTCTCGCCCTCAAGAACCATGAACACGGTGGATTTAACTTCGAATCCGTCTGCTTTAATATACTTCAATGCGTCGCCGTAGCGCTCCAACACCGCGGAAGCCGCGACGACAAGCTGCAACTCCAAATCAGGATGCGAGCGAATGGCTGTGAGCGCCGTTTTGATCCGCGCATAGCTGGGACGAGCCGTTACCACGACACAAATTTTCCGTTTCATTTCTGGATATCAGTAAATTGTAAAAACTCGCCCTCTGTGATTATCCGCTTTGTTTTCGAGCCAAGCACATTTCTATATTGGGCCACGGGGATGCCAATCTGCGGCTTCTTGCTGGTCAGGTCTGCGGCGGTGAGAGTGACACCGGCTGGCAAATTTTTGGCGGCAACAAGGCTTTGACCGAACATTTTTCGCATCGCTTCCAAATTAGATGCTTCAATCTCTTTGTTCACGGGATGAGTGAGCATGGTTTCGGTGTAGCGGATGGCTTTCACCAATTCCTTCAGTTCGGCGAATGTTACAGAGGCAACTGCATCAGGACCGAACATGGTTCGATCCCAGGTAACGTGGAGTTCGACGACTTTGGCACCGAGCGTTGCGGCTGCCAGGGCTGGGTAAATCATCCCCGAGTGATCGGACAACCCCGTTTCACATCCGAAGCGGTCTTTCATTTCGTTTAACAAGTTCAGCCCGATCCGCTCGGGAGGGCAGGGGTATGCGCTGGTGCATTGCATCAACAGGAATGGGATTTCATTCTGCTTCAGCAGCGCCACCGTTTCTTCGAGCTCTTTCCAGGAACTCATACCTGACGAAAGAAGTACGGGTAATTTTGTGGCAATAATTTTGTCGAGAAGCATCGAATTGCGGACTTCTCCAGACGCTATTTTCCAAACTTGAATCCCGATGTTTGATAAAAGTTCGACTGCCGCCAGCGAGAACGGAGAACTCAAGAACCCCAAACCGCGAGAGTCGGCGTGTTCTTTCAAACCACGCCACTGCTCGGGCGTGAATTCCATTCGTTTCCAGTAATCGAAGCGGGAGTCATCCTGTTTGCTGAATCGGACACGCCACTGTTCGTCTGGCGAACTTTCCGCGGCCGCGATATGGGTTTGGAATTTAACCGCGTCGGCACCCGCGTTAGCCACGCTATCGATGAACGAATGTGCGAAATTTAGACTGCCATCGTGCGCCTGCGCCACCTCACCGATAATGAAACAAGGCTGGCCTGCTCCGATTTTGCGGTCTCCAATTGAAAATGTTTGCATCGATAGCTGTTAGCTCCGCGTGGTTGCGAAGGTTTGATGATCTGCCATGGAACCGAAAATGCCTCGTTCCTGCAGGAGTTCCGAGAATGTTCCCTTTTCGACGATAAGGCCGGATTTCAGGACGATGATTTTATCCATTTTGGATAAGGTTGAAAGGCGGTGCGCGACAGATATGACGGTGCGATGTTCGGCGAGGTGATCGATCGCCTTTTGCACTTCTGCTTCCGATTGTGCATCGAGTGCAGCCGTTGCTTCGTCCAGAGCGAGTATGGGCGCCTGGCGCACAAACGCGCGAGCAATGGCGATCCTTTGGCGTTGTCCGCCGGACAAGAGTACGCCGCGATCGCCGACCCGCGTGTCGTAGCCATTGGGCAATTGCATGATAAAATCGTGGGCATACGCCGCCTCGGCGCCTTCTTGAATCTCCGCCCGCGTTGCGCCCGGCTTGCCACAGGCGATGTTGTCGGCTACGGAAAGATCAAATAATACAATTTCCTGGCTGACCATGGCGATTTGCGAGCGCAGGTCCCAGGTGCTTATCTCGCGAACATCGATTCCATCGATCAAAATCCTTCCCTTTTGCGGGTCGTAAAAGCGCAGCAACAAATTGACGAGCGTGCTTTTTCCGGAACCGCTTTCCCCAACGACGCCGAGTTTCATTCCGCGCGGAATTACCAGATTAAAATCAGGTAACACCGGCCGGTGATCGTAACTGAACTGCACGTTGTCGAAGCGTATTTCGCGATTGAATGATTTGAGGGGCCGGGGCGTGGCGGGTTCCTGAACCGAGGGCTTTTCTTCGAGGAGTCGCATCAATCGATCAACGCCAACACTGGTTTGCTGGAACATGATATGCAAACCCGCCAGCTTTTTGACTGGAGTATAAACAGTCGCAACGGCACCAATAAAGATGGCCAGATCGCCGCCAGTTTTGTTCGCGTAGAGGATATAAACCATGAGCACTCCGAGACCCAATGCTCCGATGGTTTCAATGAGGGGGTTGATAAGCTCCTTGGCCTGAATTTGCTTCATCCCGTGATGGACCAATTGCCGGGCATGGTCGGCGAAGCGGCGGGATTGTTGATCTTCCAGTTTGTAGGCTTTGACGAGTCGGATGCTTGCAAGAAACTCAACGAGCAGGCTTTGTTGAGAGACACCGGTTTTGACGTTTCCTTTACTGGCTTTTCTAGCTTTCCGTCCCAACACAGCCATGGGAATCACGCAAAGCGGCAGGAATGCCATCACGAAAAGAGTCAGCCGCCAATCCATCCAAAGTAACAGCGCAAAGGTGCTAATAATAGTGATCGGTTCTTTAATGAGATCAGAAACACCGAGATTTAGGGTTTTTTGAAGCGCGATCGTGTCTCCGTTGATATGTGCAATGAGGTCGCCCATGGTTGAACGGTTGAAAAAACTGAGTGAAAGAGTGCTCAGTTTTCGAAAAACATCCTGACGAAGGTCGCTGATGACCCGCTCGCTCGCCCAGCCCAGACAATAGCTGCTTAGGTAACCAATATATCCGCGAAAGGCGAAAAGGAGGGGGAATAGAACGAGTATCCCGGCCATTTGCGTGGCATCGAGAGGTTTTTGTGCGGAGGGGAGGAACGGTTCTATTGCGTTTGTCGTGCGCTTTTTTAATTGATTGCCGAGGTCTTGAAGCGCTTGTAATCGTTTGGTGTCTTCCACCTTGAGCTGCGTCGAGGAGGTCGATTTTGCGGGAAATACCCGTTCAAGGAGGGTCTTTGAGACACCGAGAATCGCAGCATTGGAAATGCCGAACAGAATTCCGAGAAAAACGCCGAGTACAAGCCTCTTCCAGTAGCGAGCCAAATAGGGCCGCCCAAAGCGAAAAACGGTGAGCAAATTCTTCAACGGTTTTATACGGTGTAAGCCTTGAGGCATTCACGGGCTCATTTGAACGCACGTAAGACGCCATTTTGAAAGCGATAAGCTTCTTTGTCAAAGAATTTGCAAGCTCCAGCCAATCGATCTTTTGCTCCAGCGCCCTTCCTTGGGGCGGGGCTCAGGCTTAACACTAATGGGAATAAGTGGTAGTTTCGCGTGAATTCCGTAGGACCCCGCTTTCTGTCGCCTATAGTCCCTCTTAGCCCTCGAAGATTCGGGGGACGCTTATAATGAAAACCCTAAACAGCA
>JAQGOX010000204.1 GCA_028293365.1 Verrucomicrobiales bacterium
AAGAGCAGGTTCGGAACCCCGCTCACGTACAAATCGGGATAACCGTCGTTGTCGTAATCGATCCAGGCGCAACCTTGAGAGCCACCCGTCCCGCTCACCATCGCACCAGCGGAAATTCGCGTGAACGTCCCGTTCGTATCGGCGTGAAAGAGAAAATTATTCCCGTCTGAATTCGCCACGTAAAGATCGAGCAGTCCGTCGCGATCGTAATCCCCCCAACCGCAGCCGTTCCCATTCCCGCCGCTGGACACAATGCTCCCCTTGGTGATGGCCGTGAATCCCTGGCCGTTGTTGCGCAAGAGCGAATCGTTGCCGCCATTGTTATTCGAAATAAAAAGGTCGAGCGCCCCGTCATTATCGTAATCACCCCAGGTCGCGCCGATCGGGTTCACCAGTTTCGCGCCAATCGTTCCTGCGGCCGCTGCGAATGAACCGTCGCCCTTATTCATGAACAACGTGGTGGTCGGGCTGCTGCGAGCCGCGCAATAAACATCGATCCATCCATCCTGATTGTAATCGCCCAGCACAATGGCCTGCGCTCCCGGGCCCTTCGATAAAGGCTCGTTTGTAATCTTTGAAAACGTCGGCCCAATCAGAACCACCCACGCGGGACCGGTGGCTGTCCCATCCGGGTCGGAAACGCCGACCACGTACGTTCCCGCCTGGTTTATCCGAACCCCTTCCAGAATAAGCACGGCATTTGTAGCACCCGGGATATCGCCGGCGCCGAACCGCCACTGATACGAAAGCTTTGGCCAGGTGGTGCTGGTTGCCTCCACCCGAAAAACGACGCGCGCTCCGAGGCTAACCCGGTTCGTCGTCGCTTCATGCGGCGACTGTATCACCGGCAAGCCAATCACCACCGGGCCTGCCAGGATCGCCGCGAGAGCAATAGAAAGAAATCGTTTCATTCATAGCTTTATCCCCGCTCACTTCGAAAGCGGACACCAGCTTCGCAAGGCCCGGAGAATAAAGAACGAAATGCGAGATTATCCCTAAAGATCTTCTCCCGCCGGTTTCCATGGTTGATCCAATGATAAATAGCACCCAGATATTCGATCCGAATTTGGCGTGGCAGGAGCATCATAACACTCCAGGAACTTTGCTACTAAAACGTCCATCAAAGCTTTACGCGACGCGTTGACATGGCCGCTTTCTTTCGGTTCAATGGACAGGAGTGCGGAGTCGAATCAAAAATTGGTGTGTGGTGACCCTGCTAATTTTAGCGGTGGGTGGTCATTGGGCACTTTTGCAATCTGCTGCGTACGTCGGAATGGCGGTCACATATTCTAAAAAAGCCTCGTTCAAAGAGGCGCTAGCCAGGACGCTCGATGGCCAGCATCCCTGCCAACTTTGCAATTTCGTGAAGGAAGGCAAAAAGGCCGAGAAGCATTCGCAGTCTGCCAGGACCGATTCCAAAATTGATTTCTTACTGCAAATTGGCGTGGCGTTTCTGTATCCGCCCGAGACGATTCTGACGCACCTGCCTCCTTCTGCGAACATCCGCGAAGTGCGCGTGCTTCCATTGCTGCAACCTCCCCGCTCCCGCCTCTCCTAGTATTCGCCGAGTCATGCTCTCCCTGGTAGCGGGGATGGCTTCTTTTAATTCTGGTGATTCACCAGAGATTTTTTTCTCCAATTCATTAATCAATAGATGTCTGTTGAACGTTCGCATCGGTGGAACCGCGCCGGTTTCACTTTGGTGGAGCTGCTGGTGGTGATCGCCATCATTGCGCTTCTCGCTGGGATGCTCCTGCCTGCTCTTGGCAAGGCAAAGGCGCGTGCTTATGCAACCAAATGTCTGAGCAACCTCCGGCAGATTGGCCTCGCGGCCCAAATGTACGGCCACGATTTTGACGATGCGCTGCCGCGCTCGTCCCATCAGGGGCAATCATGGGTGGGCAGTTTGCAGCCGTACACTTCCGGCACGAACTTGTGGCGCTGCCCATCCGATCCGAACAAGCGACGGCCGTACAGCCTTGCGGTCAACGACTTTGTCTTGCCGCCTGATCCGGCGATCCCAGCGATCGATTTCTCGAAGTCGAGCCGGGTGCCGATTCCGTCTGAAACCTGTTACATGGCCGAATGCGCTGATAAATATGACAACAGTGATCACTTCCATTTCGCCGATCCCTCTGAAGGCGGCTACTCGCCGGACCTTTTCGAGGGGCAGGTTGCTGTTATCCGTCATCTGGCGGGCGCAACCTATTTATTTGTAGACGGCCACGTAGCTGGTCTTCGTTGGGCGATCCTAAAAAATAATAACTTTCTGCTGACTTCGCGATTCGTGAATCCAGCGGGATTTCCATCCTTACCATAGAGAGAACCATTCATGAAAAATAGAATCCTGATACCTGTACTGTTTGCTTCATTCATAAGCCTGGCTGCTCGTGCGCAGCACGCGCATCTGAACGCTGGAGCTGTCTCCACCGTGCAAGGGGCCAGGCTGATCTTCGACAATGGCGCTGATTTCAATGCGGCTGGCGGATACGTCAAAACTTTGACCTATACAAACGCCAGCACCTATGCCGGATACTATCAACAGAGCATCACTCTAACGGCCCTCGCCCAGACCCCGCCCAACGCTGGCCCAGTGCCGAACGCCCCTGCGCTCGGCTCCTACATCCAAGCCGGAATCGTGTCCCTCGAAGGGCCGACCGATGGCGCATTTGCATTTTGGGAAACGGGAGCGACCGCGCCGACCTTCATCCTGCATGCGGGAGAGGTTGGTACTAATTTATTTCATTTGACCGAAGCTGACGGCAGTCCTGGAACCGATCCCTACGGACACATTCATGGTCGTCGTTTCACCGCAACCAAGGCTGGTATTTACAAAGTGAACTTCGTTTTGAAAGACACTTCGACCAATGGGGTCAACGGGGGGCCTATCCACACACCATCAGATTTGCTGCCAATTTATTTTCAAGCAGGTGTGAATTTCGTATCGATAGAACCAGACGAAGATCATACCCATTTGAGAGTCGGAACGCCGGCCGGTGATTCGTGGCAGATCGAGGTCAGCGAAGCCTTGGGGCCAAATGCGATCTGGCAGTCAGTCGGAGATGCTGTGGTTGGGGACGACTACATCCACATGGTGATCGACGAGCATGAAGTGCTTGGTCAAAGATTTTTCCGCGTCAAGAAGGTTATCCCATGATCCGTTGCACGCAAATGGGGTCAGAAATGGGGTCAAACTGAAACATTCACCTGTTTTCGGGCTAGTGTGCAGCCCCGTTGACGCCGACATTTAATCTACGGTCCCCTGACGTTCTCACCTTGCCGGCAAAACGACGACGGTCAACCAGTAATCGCTGAATGACTGGATAGCGCGGATGAATTGATTGAGGTCGACCGGCTTTACAATGTAGGAACTGCAACGGAGTTGATACATTTTGAGAATCTCCTGCTCCTCCTGGGAAGTGGTCAGGATCACAACCGGCAGGTGGCGCAGGCTGTCGTCCTTGGAAATCTCCGCCAGAACTTCCCGTCCGTCCATGCGCGGCATATTCAAGTCGAGGAGAATGATATCCGGACTTGGCACATCAGCAAATTTCCCCTCTTTGCGGAGGAAGGCCATGCACTCTTCACCATCCTTGGCGTGATGCAGGTTGACGACCAGCTTGGACTGTTTGAAACCCTCGCGCGTCAGTTCCACGTCATTGTCGTTGTCTTCGACCAGCAGGATTTCTGCCGGTCTGCTCGTAGTTAGTGCTGTGTTCATAGTTTCGCAATCATTCTTTCCGGGATGGTAAAGTTAAATGTGCTTCCTTGATCAGATCGTGATTCCACCCAAATCTTTCCGGCATGACGATTGACCACTCGGCGGCAAACGGCCAGCCCAATGCCCGTCCCCGGATATTCCTGCTGATTGTGCAGCCGCTTGAATATCTCGAAGATGCGCTCGTAATGTCTGGGGGCAATCCCCATGCCGTTGTCGCTGATGGAAATGGTCCATTCATGGCCCCCGCACTGCGCAGAGACGTGGACGTGTGGCGTTTTTTCGCTCCGATATTTGAGGCCGTTTCCAATGAGGTTTTGGAGCAACTGAACCAATTGCGAGCGGTCCCCTATCACCGTCGGCAGTTCGCCGCGGGTGACCTCCCCTCCCGCATCTCGAATGGACGCCTCCAATAACCCAACGGCGTCGTTGAAAACCTCGCGAAGAGAAACAAGCTCGAACGGTCGCGCTCGCGAATCCACTCGCGAATATTCCAACACGTCCCGGATGAGCGTGTGCATTTGTTCGGCTGATTGGACGGCGCGGCGAATCCAATCGCGGCCTCTTTCATCCAGCTTGTCCGCATAGTTTAGTTTGATAAGTTGCACGAACCCACTGATGTTCCGCAACGGAGTCTGGAGGTCATGCGAAGCGATGTAGGCGAACTGCGCCAACTCGACGTTGCTCCGCTCCAATGCTTCGTTGGACTGCTTCAATTCCGCATTGATCAGAACCAGTTCATCCGCCCGCTTGCCCTTCTCCGCGACTTGAAACGCCAACTCCACGTCGGCGGCTGTGCGTTCCTCCACGATCACGGCCAGCTCATCCGCACGTTTGCCTTTCTCGGCAACTTGAAACGCCAGCTCTTTGTTGGCAAGGGTCCGTTCCTCGACAATTGCGGCCAGCTCGTCCGCCCGCTTCCCCTTCTCCGCAACCTGAAATGCCAGCTCCTTGTTGGCGGCTTCCAAGGCGCGCTTCACTCGCACGCTTTCCGTGATGTCACGGGCGATCTTTGACA
>JAQGOX010000233.1 GCA_028293365.1 Verrucomicrobiales bacterium
TTCGTTGTTCGCGGCAGATACGGAAGTGCTCCCGAGCCCGCTCCCCGTGGCCTCCCACACCTCGTACTCAGCTTCCAAACAAAAGAAGCGCGCTGCGTGGCAGGACCGGCTGACGCTGGGGCCGGGCGACTCCGTCGATATTGCGGTGGCCGGTTATCCTGAAACGGCCCGCACCAATATTTTTGTGGGGCCGGACGGCCGGTTCAGCTACCTGCAGCTCCAGGATTACCCCGTGACGGGTCTCACAATCGATGACTTGCGCTCGCGACTCGATCAGGAACTTTCGAAGTACTACACCGCAGGCGCGAAAACGATCGTCACGCCAGTGGCTTTTCAGAGTAAGAAATATTATGTGCTGGGGAAGGTTGCCGTAAAAGGGGTGTTCACCCTGGACCGTCCGTTAACTGTTGTCGAAGCTGTGGCACGAGCGAAAGGGTTGGAAACCGGCCTCTACGATCGCAATACGGTCGAACTGGCAGACCTCTCCCGCGCAGTGCTTGTTCGCAAAGGAGCCCGGGTGCCGGTGAACTTCGAAAAGCTTTTCCTGGAAGGCGACCTTTCGCAAAATGTGCAAATTGAACCGGGAGACTACCTCTATTTTCCCGGTACCAGCGCCAACGAAATTTTCGTAATCGGCGAAGTAATGAATCCTGGGCCGCTGGGCTTTACTCCGAGTGCGACTCTGGTTGCCGCGCTAACCGACCGGGGCGGATTCTCTGAACGAGCCTATAAAAAACGGGTTCTCGTAATTCGTGGTTCCCTGAATCAGCCCGAAACTTTCGCGGTAGATGCCGCCGCGATTTTAACTGCGCGAGCGCCCGACTTTAAGCTTGAGCCGAAAGATATCGTCTACGTTAGCAGCCGTCCCTGGATCAAGATCGAGGAATTACTGGATGATGCCACCCAGTCATTTATCCAGGCCGCGGTCACGACGTGGTCAGGCGCCTACATAGGACCGATTATCACACAGCCGATTATACCGCATCCATGAAGAATTTAGGGATTGTACTGCTGGGGATCACTGCAGCAGCCATGTTGACGAGCTGCAGCATGACAAGACACACGGGGCCAAAATTCGATGCGCGCGCACCAAAGGCGAGTACGCTAACGAACCTGACTTCGGTGAACTCCACGAACCACATTCGATCGGAATGGCTTCAGCCGTCAACGAACCTGTTTACCCTTGGGCCGGGCGATCATATCGACGTGGAAATGCTGGGAGACACGCCAACCCGATCCGCGATTACCGTGGGACCGGATGGTAAAATCTATTTCTACCTCCTTCCCGGATTGGATGTGTGGGGCTTGACGCTCACGCAAACACGACAACTTCTCGAGACGAACTTGACCAAGTACGTGAAAGAGCCACACGTTTCGGTGAATCTTCGCGGGGTCGATAGCCAACGGGTCTGGTTGCTGGGCCGTGTTCAAAATGCCGGTGTTTATCCGATGACCGGTCCCATGACTTTGCTCGAAGCACTCTCCCTGGCCGGAGGAACGCTTAATTCCAGCGCCTCGGGCACTACCGAAGATTTGGCGGACTTGACTCATAGCTTCGTCATTCGGGATGGACAAACGCTACCGATCGATTTTGATGCGCTCCTGCGAAAAGGTGATATGGCGCAGAATATTTATCTGCAACCGGACGACTTCGTTTACATGCCCTCATCCGCGACCCGTGACATTTATGTGCTGGGCGGAGTTCGCCAGCCAAAAACGGTTGGGTTCAGCCAGGGGACCTTGGTATCGGCAATTGCTTCGGCGGGAGGGCCGATCAAGAATGCGTTTCTTTCGCACGTTGCAATTGTTCGCGGAACATTATCCGATCCGAAAATCGCCATCGTCGATTACGGCGCAATTATTAAAGGGGCCGCCCCGGATGTGCGGTTGGAGCCGCGCGACATCGTTTTCGTCCCAATGAGTCCATACCGCTATCTAACCAAATATGCGGACTTGATCGTAAGCACTTTTGCCCGAGCGGTGGCAATTAACGAAGGGGCTCGCGCTGCCGCGAACAATGTCGGACCGGCAGGTGTGAATATTGGAATTATTCAGCCGTTTGGAATTGCGCCTGCACCGGTTCCGGTGAGCCGCTAGAAACATTGGCTTACGGTTAGGGGGATTGGGGCATGTTCGTGCCTTATTTGGCTCGCAATCGGCAGGACAAATGCCTGTTGTTTATGAAGCGACATCCTCGGCCCAATGGGCCGTAAGAACCAGCCCAAAGGCTGAGGCCACAGGGCGATGCCTTGGGATTGGACAGAGTCAAAGCTCCCCGGCCTGACAGGTCGGCAGAGATCAATACCAAACGTGACGCTCGTCAAATTCGATTTCGTACCGTTTCAGGAACAACGAACGGAACTCAACTTGAAATGTGACCCACCTGAGATGATTCGACTGATTCTTATATAGTGAGCCACATCGTCACTGGGTTTGGCTGACGGAAAACATCCCTAAGCGGTTTAACAATAAAAGTGCGCCAATCCGATGAGCGGGCTCGGAGCCAGGCATTCGAGCCCCTTTTTATTTATCCTACGACGTTGCTGATTGTTTCACCCCGCGGCATCGTGAAAAATAAATGTGCCTGAGGGGGTTTCGGTGTTAATCTCGGAGGATTACAGCCCATTTCACGAAGAATACGGCCGATGTGGGAATAGAGATCGGATCGGATGTGTTCGGAGATCAAACGCTCCCGGTTCGTTGTGGAGAAAATCAAGTGAACGTCTACCCGCAGACGCGTCCAAATTGCAGAGGGGCTTGGATAATTTTCAACCGCGCTGCGCTCGTCTCGGCAACAAAGCCGCGCTCCGCCAAGTATTGCGCAAATTCCGTAAACTGGCGCGTACGCTGGAGATGGCGTCAGCAAGAGCGTGTCCGCCCCTTGAAACGATGATTGACCCGGAATTGCCCGAATGGCAAAGCGGCGTGGCGCTTCGCTTCCCGCCGCACTCCAAAACCGCCACAAGCCTTCGGCTCCCGTCTCAGTTTTAGCTTGTTTTCTGCATCGCAAACTTAAAGCTAAAGCCGATTCCAACCGCCAATTATGAGTTTAACCCGCACACACAAGCTGCTCGCCTATTCGATCGCCTTATTGGCGACAATTCAAATTTCCGCGTTTGCGGCGACATCAGATCATGCGCGTAAAGGCCTTACCGAAACCGCGCTGGACCGTTATGTGGCGAAACCAGACCCGACTTATACCTGGAAAAAGGAGCTATCGATTCGGGACGAGAGTGCGACGGCTTATGCGATCGATATGACGTCGCAAACCTGGTTGACGACCAATGAGGTGAACCGGACTGCGTGGAGACACTGGCTATTGATCGTAAAGCCGGACGATCTCAAATATTCCACGGCACTGCTCTTCATTTCGGGCGGAAGCAACAAAGGGGACAAGCCCCCCGCGCCGAGCAAGGACCTGATTGAAATTGCGAAGGCAACCAAATCAGTCGTTGCGGAATTGAAAATGGTGCCGAATCAGCCACTCATCTTCGACAATGATGGTCATGAGCGGGTAGAGGATGATTTCATTGCCTATACCTGGGACAAATTCCTTCGGACGGGCGACGAAAAATGGCCGGGACGTCTGCCGATGACCAAGTCCGCGGTCCGTGCCATGGACACAATTACGGCATTCCTGGCGAGTCCAGACGGCGGCGAATCCAGGGTGGATACGTTCGTCGTTGCGGGTGCGTCCAAACGCGGTTGGACGACCTGGACAACGGCGATCGTCGACACTCGCGTGGTCGCGATCTGTCCGCTGGTGATAGACGTCCTAAATACCTCCGCATCCCTGCGGCATCATTATCAGGCATATGGATTTTACGCGCCCGCCGTTGGCAATTATACCGCGCAAGGGTTGATGGATTGGGATGGCACGCCCGAGAATAAAGCACTTTTCGCGATTGAAGATCCGTTTTCATATCGCGACCGCCTCACGATGCCCAAGCTATTGGTCAACGCGTGTGGCGATCAGTTTTTCCTGCCGGATTCCTCTCAATTCTATTTCGACGAATTGCCCGGAGTGAAATATCTCCGCTACGTTCCCAATGCGGATCATTCGCTTAAAAAGAGCGATGCCTATGCAACCTTGCTGGCCTGGCACGAGGCGACCATTTCGAAGCTCCCCCTGCCCCAGTTTACCTGGAATCACGGTCCAGACGGTGCGATTACGGTTGTTTCCAAAACAAAACCCAAAGAAGTTCGCCTATGGCAGGCACATAATGATGAGGGGCGCGATTTTCGACTGGAAACATTGGGGCCCGTTTGGAAATCCGAAGTCGTGGCCGGAACCGACGGAACCTTTACCGCGCAAGTGCCCAAGCCGGAAAAAGGATGGACGGCCTATATGATGGAAATGACCTATGATATTGGCGCAGCCACTCCCTTAAAACTCACTACGAACGTGAAAGTGATTCCGGATATCCTACCGCACCAGCTTCCAACGGTAACGAAACCGAAGGGTTTTCTATCGAAGTAATAAGGTAACGTTCGGATGGCTGCCTCGTTGCCACGTACCGCCGGGAGTACCCCCTGGCGGTTGGCAAATCTGAGTCGGCGGCGGTAGTGGTCGATACGGTATTCCGGTGTGTCGGCGATCAAGTCCACCTGGTCGAACAGGCTTTCGAATTCCGGGAAAAATGTATCCCCGACTACTTCTCGTTTTACAAGCGTCAGGTATAGATCCGAGCAGCGCGGCAACGTCAGTCGATAGACCTCCGCTCCGCCGCAAACAAAGACTTCGCCCAACTCCCTGGAAAGGTCGATTTCAGACAATGCTTTAACGGTTCGGACCCCCGGATAATTAAAACCGCCCCGGCTCAAAACGATTGTAACGCGGTTTGGAAGGGGCCTTCCGATTGACTCGAACGTTTTGCGACCCATCAGAATAGTATTCCCGGTAGTGATTTTCTTGAACCATTTGAAGTCTTCTGGAATATGCCACGGAATCTTTCCCTCCGATCCGATCACTCGATTCTGAGACATCGCAGCAATGGCCTTAAAAGTTTTCAACGGAAGAAACAACCTCAGTTAGACCGCGATCGGAGCTTTTATCCCAGGATGTGGCTCGTAACCGATCAATTCGAAGTCTTCAAACTTAAATTGATGGATGTCTTTAACAGAAGGGTTGAGAACCATGCGAGGGAGCGGTTTCGGATCCCGGGATAGCTGCAGCTTTGCCTGGTCGAGATGGTTGCTGTAAAGGTGAAGGTCACCGAAGGTATGCACGAACGTGCCGGGCTTCAAATCGCAGACTTGTGCAACCATTAGCGTAAGCAGCGCGTAGGAGGCGATATTGAAAGGCACTCCCAAAAACAGGTCTGCGCTCCTTTGGTAAAGCTGACAGCTTAACTCCCCGTCCAGAACGAAGAATTGGAATAAGGCGTGGCATGGAGGGAGGGCCATTTGCTCGATTTCACCGACATTCCAAGCCGACACGATATGACGGCGGCTGCCCGGATTTTGACGAATTTGAGCTATAACCTGATCGATTTGATTGATCGACCTGCCGTCAGCGGTACGCCAATCGGTCCACTGAGCCCCGTACACTCGCCCCAAATTCCCTTCGTCATCCGCCCATTCATCCCAGATAGTTACGCCATGATCGTTCAGATACTTAACGTTTGTATCGCCGCGCAGGAACCAAAGCAGTTCGTAAATAATTGATTTGAGATGCAGCTTCTTGGTGGTTAAGACCGGAAATCCCTGCTGAAGCGGAAAACGGGCTTGCGCTCCGAAAACGGCATATGTCCCCGTGCCGGTTCGATCGGCTTTAAACTTGCCGTTCTCAAGGACAAGCTGAAGAAGTTGGTGATACTGTCTCATCTTAAATCGCGAAGGTAACTTTAACCAAATTGTGCAGAGGGCCAAGCGGTAATTTTTGCCGTCACGAATTAAATACAGGGCCTTTCCCTGATAGCCACGAATTTGCAATTCTGAGAAAGTCCGGTAATTAACAGGATGAGCGATGACTCACTTGTCCCTGGAAGCGATTCACCCAGACTATGACGTCCGATACTTTGAAAAATGGAAATTCTCCCGAGCGTCTCCGCGTGTTGCTGGTAGATGACGACGAAGACGCCTATATTCTTACGCGCCATCACCTTTCAAAGATCCAGGGACAGGGTTTGCAGTTGGACTGGGCTTCCACGTATGAATCTGGAATCGAAGCCATCCGCAAAAATGAGCATGATGTTTATTTGCTCGATTACCGCCTGGGTGCCCGCACCGGGCTCGAACTCCTCCAGGAGGCGCTGGCTCTCGGCTGCAAGGAACCAATTATCATGCTCACCGCGGAAAATCCTGAGGTGGATGCACAAGCGATGAAATTGGGCGCCGCAGACTTTTTGAATAAGGACCGGCTCGACTCCGTTCTCCTCGAACGCTCGGTGCGATATTCCGTAAAGCACTATAAAACATTGCGCGCGCTTAGGGAGAGTGAAGCGCAACTGGCCTCCTTCATGCAAAACGTCCCCTGCGCCGTTTACATGAAAAACCTGCACGGCCGGTACGTTTATGTGAATGAGACGTGCGCCAAAGTCTTCCGCCGCCGATTTGAAGATTGGATCGGAAAAACCGACGATGATTTGTGGCCTCGACAAACTGCCGCCAAATTCAAATCCACCGACCAGCAGATCGTTCAGGAAAAACGATCCATTGAGACAACCGAGTCAGTTTCTCATGAAGATGGAACACATTATTGGCTGACCTCGAAGTTTCCAATTCTGGATGAGCAAGGCAGTCCGACCATGATCGGCGCCGCGGCAATCGACATCACCGATATCAAAAGGCTCGAGCGCGAGATTCAACAGATCAGCGAACAGGAAAAACGACGGATAGGGCAGGATCTCCACGATGGCCTTGGCCAGTGGCTTACCGGCATTGCCTGCATGGTGAAAACCATGGAACAAAAACTCGCCAACAAAGGCCTGCCTGAAGCAAATGACGCCAAAACGATTACCAAAATGGTTAACGAGACCATCGCTCAGGCGCGCGATCTGGCACGGGGTCTCTGCCCGGTCGAGTTGGAGACGAATGGATTACAAGCCGCGCTTCAGGAATTGACCACCCGGGTCGAGAAGTTGTTTTCAGTGAATTGTGAACTTAAGGCGCCCCAGTTCGTCCGGGTCTATGACAACGCTGCCGCAATTCACCTCTATCGCATCGCGCAGGAGGCCATCAATAATTCCATGAAGCATGGCAAGGCGAAGAAAATCACCGTGGACCTGGCGGCGATGAATGCACAGGTCATTCTGACCGTTAAAGACGATGGCTGCGGCCTGCCTAAAGGTGTGGGGAAAGCGCGCGGTATGGGTTTGCGCGTTATGAATTACCGAGCGGGAATGATCGGCGCGAATGTTACCATTGAAAGCCCGCCCGAAGGAGGCACTGTCGTGCGGTGCGTCGTTGAAAACGAGAATCCAGCGAAGCTCCAATCGCGACCAAAAACTCCTAAAGCACGTCGCGGATCCGCTCCACCTGCTCCTTTGGCCGAGCCGGTCAGCACCTAGCAAACCGGCCGATGACGGTTATCGAAGAGCGGCGTCCAGAAGGATCGTGCAGAAC
>JAQGOX010000235.1 GCA_028293365.1 Verrucomicrobiales bacterium
GAAGGAAAAAATCGAGCTAGCGCTGAAAGGCGAGCAGAAATTGCTGCAAGCGCTGATGGATCAGCTCCCGGACAAGATTTACTTCAAGGATCGCCATAGCCGGTTCCTGCGCGTCAACAAGGCAATGGCCGAGCTAGTTCGAGCTTCTGATCCTCTGATGCTGCGTGGGAAGACCGACTTTGACTATTTCCCGGAGGAAAACGCTCAACGATCGCTGGAGGACGAACATCGCATCATGGCGACCGGTGAACCGATCATCGGCAAGGAAGAGCACTTTTCCTGGGCGGACGGTCAAACCATCTGGGTATCCGCGACAAAAGCGCCGTTGCGTGACAGCCGCGGTGAGATCATCGGAACTTTCGGGATTTCGCGCGACATTACGGAGGCCAAGGGGGCAGCGCTCGAACTCGCGCGTCAGAAGGCGGAGTATCAAACGATCCTGGATTCGGTGCCCGCGTTGATTATTTACAAGGACACCAGGAACTGCAACGTGCGCTTGAACAATTACGCGGCGGAGCTTCTGGGCCGGCCCTTGGAGGAGCTCGCGGGAAAATCGGTTTATGAGTTGGATCCGGTTAACGCGAGCAAGTACCACCAGGATGATCTCGATGTCATTCGCTCTGGGAAGCCGAAATTAGGCATTCTTGAACCTTTGGTAACAGAAGGCCGTGGCACCCGATGGCTACTGACGGATAAACTGCCCTATCGCGACTTGGATGGGACGGTGATCGGAGTGGTGGTATTTGCGGTGGACGCCACCGATGCGGTCGTGGCGCGGCAAGCTTTGGAGAAGGCGAATTACGACCTGGAGAGCAGGGTTCAGGAGCGCACAGTGGAACTTTCCGCTGCCAACGCAGCCATGGGTCGCGAGAATGAGGAGAGGCGCAGGGCTCAAGCTGAACTGACCCGGGCGATGGAATCAGCCGAAGCGGCTAACCGTGCCAAAGGGGAGTTTCTGGCGAACATGAGTCACGAGATTCGCACGCCAATGAACGGTGTCATTGGAATGACCAATCTGCTCCTGGACACGAATCTTTCCGAAGAGCAGCGCGATTTTGCCCAGACGGTGAAAAACAGCGCGGAGGGATTGCTTACGATCATCAATGATGTGCTCGATTTCTCGAAAATCGAGTCGGGCAAATTGAGCTTCGAGTACTTGGATTTCAATTTGCGGGATGTGGTCGAGAGCACTCTCGAACTTTTGGCCGAACACGCGCAAGCCAAACGAGTCGAGATTGTGTCCCTGATCGAGGAGGATGTATTCACTCATTTGAAAGGGGACCCCGGAAGAATCCGGCAGGTCCTCATGAACCTGGTAAGCAATGCTGTGAAGTTCACTGAGCAGGGCGAGGTTTATGTCAGGGTCAGTAATATGGCCGATTCTCCTTCGCACACCCATGTCCGGGTGGAAGTGCGGGATACGGGCATCGGGATCTCGCGGGAAACCATGGCACGGCTCTTCAGCGCGTTTAGCCAGGCGGACGCCTCGACTACGAGAAAATATGGCGGCACTGGACTTGGGCTCGTCATCAGCAAGAGATTGGTCGAACTCATGAATGGTCAGATCGGAGCCGAAAGCGTGGTGGGGCAGGGGTCAACCTTCTGGTTTACGATGGAGTTGGAGAAGCGGCCCAGTTTGCCTGATCAAGTCGCGCAGCAAAAGGAACTCCTGGCAGGTTTACGCGTTTTGATCGTCGATGACAATGCAACCAATCGCCAAGTGCTGCATCATCAGCTCAGGGCTTGGAAAATGCAAAATGCCAGTGCTGAACATGCGCTCCAGGCCGTGGAAAAGCTGCGGGAAGGAGTGACGGGAGGAGACCCATTCAAAGTGGCTATTCTCGATATGCAGATGCCGGAAATGGACGGGGTCATGCTCGCCCGCGCCATCAAGAGCGATCCCAAACTGGCCGACATCCGCCTCATCATGATGACGTCGCTTGATCGGCCCGACGATCCGAGCCTCATGCGGGAGCTCGGCATCCAGGCCCATCTCACCAAGCCCGTCAAACAGTCCTTGCTCTTTGATTGCCTGGCCAATGTCATGACCGGCGAACAGGCCCGCCCGATCCAGGCCGGACTCGCCGTCCTGAGCGCAGAACCCGCGACGCTTTCCGTCGCTCAGGATCTGCGCCTCCTCATTGTCGAAGATAACGTGGTCAACATGAACGTGGCTCTGCATCAGCTCCAAAGGATCGGCTATGTGGCCGATTGCGCCGAGAATGGGAAAGTGGCCCTCGAAGCGATGCTCAAACACCCGTACGACTTCGTCCTCATGGATTGTCAGATGCCGATTATGGACGGCTACGAAGCCACCCGCGAACTGCGCCGCCTCGAGAATCCGAGCCATCGCACCTGGATCGTCGCCCTCACCGCCCATTCTTTGGAAGGCGACCGCGCCAAATGCCTGGCCGCCGGCATGGACGATTACGTGAGCAAACCGATGCGCATCGAGGGGCTGCGGCTGGCCCTGAGCCGGTTCCGCGCCGTCCAGCAGATCGGCAAAGAGATGGCCACGCGCGACGGTC
>JAQGOX010000257.1 GCA_028293365.1 Verrucomicrobiales bacterium
CCGCAACGTTTCGCGGGTTTCATCGCTTCCTCCCGCCGACGCGTGACTAGATGTTGAACGGACAATTCTCATCTTCGATACTTTTCAACCGAACAGAACCACCAGCCATCGCTGGTGGAACCACACCCGAACACAGAAAAGTACACGAAAACACGACGAAAAAAATTCTACCCCCAAAAACACATGAACCCTCCAGACTCTCAATTCATGAGACGGAACTGAAGCGCGAAAGAGCGTGCAACCGGCGAGGCAAGCGGGTATTCCATTTTGGCTTAATGAAGACACTGTCATTACGACGAGTCCGTGATTTACTCAGCAACGCTGCGCAGACACGTGTACTTGTAATCGGCGACCTGATGCTGGATCAATTCATCTGGGGGACGGTCCGCAGAATCTCGCCCGAAGCTCCGGTTCCGGTGGTCGAATTTCAGCGCGAAAGTTTCATGCCCGGCGGAGCGGCTAATGTCGCTCGAAATCTCACAATGCTGGGAGTTGCCACCGAATTATTTGGAGTCGTGGGACCGGACGACGCCGGCAAAACGCTCAAAAGCCTTTTGGTCGAACAGCAGGTTGGCTGCGACGGATTCGTGGAAGAGACCACTCGCCAGACCAGCATAAAAACACGGGTTATCGCCCATCAGCAGCAAATGGTTCGTGTAGATCGCGAAACGGTCGGGCCTCTCGACGATAAACTTTCAGAGCGACTCCTGAACACGATCGAGAAACGTTTATCGGGAGCGGACGCCTTAATTATCGGCGATTATGGAAAAGGCGTCATCAGCCAACCGCTGCTCGATCGGCTCAAGACAATCTGCAGAGATCGGGCTATTTTTTTGAGCCTCGATCCGAAACCGGTTCACCATCTGAACTTGCAGGGTTTGTCATTGATTACGCCGAATCGAAAAGAAGCGTTTGAATTGGCGGAGATCCCAGAGCGAGGTCGTGCGGATGACCCATTGAAAGACGCCGATTTGCTGCTGGTTTCGCAAAAACTCCTGGCGACCATTCAACCAGCCCTTCTATTGATTACGCTCGGCGACCAGGGAATGCTGCTCTGCCGGCGGAACGAGAAGCCATTTCATATACCGACCGTGGCGCAGGAGGTCTTCGATGTGTCTGGAGCGGGAGACACTGTGATCGCGAGCTTTACCGCGGCAATAGCGGCCGGTGCATCGCCCGGTGAGGCCGCAATTTTTTCCAATCACGCCGCCGGCGTTGTCGTTGGAAAAGTTGGAACCGCGGTCGTTTCCCCCGAAGAAGTGCTTCAAAGCTTCAAAAGTAATCGATGAAGCGGGCTATTTTCTTCGATCGGGATGGAACGCTGATTCTCGAAAAAAACTATCTGCATCGAGCCGAGGATGTCGCTTTCTTTCCGGGCGCGCTGGAGGGCTTGAAACGGCTTTCCGAAGCTGGGTTTCCCCTGATCATGGTTACCAACCAGTCGGGGGTTGGTCGCGGCTATTTTACCTTAAATGACGTGGAAAAGGTTCACGCGTTTATCGCCGATACGATGCGGGCGAAAGGGTTCGAAATGGCGAAGGTTTATATCGCGCCGGAAGCTCCAGACCAGCCGAGTCGCGGACGAAAGCCTTCGCCCGCTTTTCTCTTCGATGCCCGGGACGAATTGGGCGTGAATCTTGGAGAAAGCTATATGATCGGCGACAAACTGATCGACCTGCAATCCGGCTGGAACGCTGGAATTAAAAAATCCATCCTGGTCCGCACCGGCTATGGTGCGGGATTCGAGAAAACCGAGCCTGAGGCATTAAAAGAGGCGGTGATTGTTGATGATTTAGCCAGCGCGGCCGATTTCATTTTACGCGATATTGTTCCAACATGAAAACCATCGGTATTATACCCGCCCGTTATGCATCAACCCGTTTCCCGGGCAAGCCGCTATTCGAAATCGCCGGAAAATCGCTGCTTCAGCATGTCGTGGAACAATGCATGAAAGCACGGGAACTGTCCGAAGTCGTGGTCGCCACCGACGATACGCGCATCTATGAGGCCGCCTCAGAGTATTGCACGGTGGAAATGACCTCTCCCGAGCATCCCAGCGGCAGCGATCGCATTGCAGAAGTGGCGCAACGACGAAACTGCGACGCTGTGGTGAACATTCAGGGTGACGAACCGCTCATCGACCCGAAAGTGATCGACCAGGTCGCCCTGGCGCTGCGTGGGAACGAAATGTCAACTGCTGCCACACGAATCCGAACCGTGGAAGACTTCGAAAGCCCCAACGTCGTGAAAGTCGTTGTCAACGCCGCGGGCAAGGCGTTATATTTCTCGCGGCGCACAATTCCATTCGTGCGCGATGTCGCTGGTAGCTCCCTCAAAGAACAATTGGCGGCATTTGTTTTTTTAAAGCACCTTGGAATCTACGGATACCGCCGCGAAACGTTGTTGAAGCTGGTAAAGTTTCCGCTTTCGCCGCTGGAACGGGCCGAAAAGCTCGAGCAACTCCGAGCTCTTGAAAATGGGATTCAAATCGCGGTGGTCCAGGTGGAATACGACAGTATCGGAGTCGATGTTCCCGGAGATGTGGAGAGAGTCGAACGAATTTTAAAAAGCAGATGAAATATGTATTTGTCACAGGCGGAGTCATCAGTTCGCTCGGAAAAGGGCTCACAGCGGCGGCTTTGGGAACCCTGCTGGAAAACCGTGGCCTCAAAGTGACACTGCAAAAGTTCGACCCCTACCTCAACGTCGATCCAGGCACCATGAGCCCTTACCAGCATGGTGAGGTCTATGTATTGGATGACGGTGCGGAGACCGATCTTGACCTCGGCCATTATGAACGTTTTACGCGCACAAAATTAACCCGGTTCAACAATCTCACCAGTGGCCAGGTCTATCAAACGGTCCTGGATAAAGAACGCCGCGGGGATTATCTCGGGAAAACGGTTCAAGTGATTCCACACATCACGGACGAAATCCAGAATCGCATCCACCAAATCGTCGAGCAATCCAAAGCCGATGTGCTCATCACGGAAATCGGGGGAACTACCGGGGATATTGAGGGGTTGCCCTTCCTCGAAGCGATTCGCGAATTTGCACTCGACGTAGGACCTGGCAACGCCGTTTTCATACACATGACCTATGTGCCGTACATCAAAGCGGCTGGAGAACTAAAGACAAAACCGACCCAGCAATCGGTCGCCAAACTGCGTGAAATCGGAATCACGCCGCAGATTCTCGTCTGCCGATGCGAATACGCCCTCAGCAAAGAGCTTCGACAAAAAATCTCGCTGTTTTGCAACGTTCGCTACGATGCGGTGATTGAGGAAAAAGATGTCGATCACAGTATTTATGAAGTCCCCCTGATGCTTCAGCGAGAGCGACTGGACGACCTTGTATGCCAGTTCCTCCATCTCGACACGCCGGCGGCGAATATGACGCACTGGCAGGAGATCATCCGGAAATTGGTGGCCCCGCAGCACCGAGTCCGAATTGGTGTCGTTGGGAAGTACATTGAACTAAACGACGCCTACAAATCCGTTTATGAAGCGATCATCCATGGCGGCGTGGCAAACGATTGTGGCGTTGAAATTGAGAAAGTGGACGCCGAAGAAATTGAAAAATCCGGTGCTGATAAAGTGCTGAAGGGCCTTGGTGGCATTTTGGTTCCGGGCGGCTTTGGCGAACGCGGGGTCGAAGGCAAGATCATGGCGGTGCAATACGCCCGCGAGAAGCGCATTCCCTACCTGGGCCTCTGCCTCGGAATGCAGATTGCGACCATTGAATTCGCGCGCAATGTTTTAAACATGAAAGGCGCTCATTCCACCGAGTTCGCACCGGCAACGCCTTTCCCGGTTATAGCGCTTCTCGATGACCAACGTGAAGTGGCGAACAAAGGTGGAACCATGCGCCTCGGGGCACAGCCGTGCCAACTGAGGGTGGGATCGAAAGCGGCGCAACTTTATGGAGCCTTTGTCATTAACGAAAGGCATCGCCATCGATACGAATTCAACAACGCATATCGCGAGCAATTTGAGGCGGCGGGCTTTTTACTCAGTGGAACTTCGCCTGACGGAAAACTAGTTGAGTTGATCGAACTCAAAGACCATCCATTCTTTCTCGCAAGCCAGTTTCATCCTGAGTTTTTGAGCAAGCCAAACGCCCCACATCCATTGTTTAGGGGTTTTATTGCGGCGTGCCACACAGCCATTCACCATCGACCGCTGTAAAGCCCGCCGTGCTCAGGTGATTTTAGGTGATGCGACAGGTCTTCACCTGCTTCACGCCCGGGAACGCGTGATGTTCCACTATGACATATTGCGAAGCGCTCGATTTTTTGGACGGTTTAAGGATGTTCGGAACCAGGCCGGGCCTCGAGAATGCATTCAACCTGGCCGAAGCCGTTGGCAGTCCGCAAGCTCGATTACGCTTCATTCATGTCGCAGGCACTAACGGTAAAGGTTCCACCTGCGCGTTCCTGGAAAGCATCTATCGTGCAGCGGGACTTAAAGTTGGGCTCTATACCTCGCCCCATTTGGTGAGTTTCTGTGAGAGGATCCAGGTAAACCGCCGCAACATCTCCGAAACTGATGTGGCAGGATTGGTTCAATTCATTAAGCCCTTCATTGAGAACAGAGGAGCGCACAGTCCCACTCTTTTTGAAGTGGCCACCATCATCGCGTTAAAATATTTCGCTGAAGCGCAATGCGATATTGTGATTTGGGAAACCGGCCTCGGAGGGAGATGGGATGCAACCAATATTGTGAAACCATTGGTGAGTGTCATTACCAACATCCAAATGGATCACGAGCAATGGTTGGGGGATACCCTCGAGAAGATTGCCGCGGAAAAGGCAGGAATCATCAAGCCAGCAGTTCCCGCCATTACCGCGACGGATGAACCTGAAGCGCTCGCGGTGCTTCGTGAATCCGCGCGGGCAAAGGGTGCGCCCCTCATAGAAGTTTCAAGATCGTCCGAGGTCTACAAAAAGATTGATAAATTGCCCCTTAAAGGTCCACACCAGAAAATCAATGCGGCACTTGCGCATGCCACGGCAGAGCTGCTCCAACCCCTGATTCCGGTTTCCCCGGAGCAGATCGCGACAGGCCTGTCGGATGTGAACTGGCCGGGCCGATTTCAAGTCATCCCCCGATCGAAGGAAACAACCATTATTCTGGATGGTGCACATAATCCCGCCGGATTTAAGGCTCTCGCTGATACTCTGACCCAGGAATACCCATTAAAAAAAATCACCGTAATCGCCGGAATGTTGCGGGACAAATCATGGATGGAGAGCATTTCGTTGCTGATTCCTTTCGCGAATCGGCTCATTGCAGTGCCCGTTAAAAGCGATCGAACGCTGTCCCCAACCGAATTGGCGGACTTTTGCCGGAAAGTTAAACCGGGCGCGCTTCAGGAAGTTTTAGTATGCACTTCCATTTCCAGCGCATTGGCAATCGTAGATGGGAACGCCGTAATCGTCGTAACGGGCTCCCTTTACCTGATTGGCGAGGCGATCGAAGCTCTGGGATTGTCGCGACTCGAACAACGAGAACCACAACTAAACGAATGGTCTCAAACGAATGCGCCCAGGAGCCAGCCCTGATTCTATTACCGCAAATGCAAGTGATCCCACAACTGCGGGAGACTCAGGCGTAAATTGACATAGAATGGCCCGAACTCGCCAAAGCGGGCGGTTACCTCGTCGAAGCGCATTTCATAGACTATTTCTTTTAAAGAATCGGTTTGATGCGCCATTAATGTCACTCCCCATTCCCAATCATCGAGACCCACTGAGCCCGTGATTAATTGCGAAATGCGCCCTGCGTACTTGCGGCCAACCCGCGCGTGTCCTGCCATCAATTTCTTGCGTGTGGCAAAATCGAGACTGTACCAATTATCTGAACCGGAACGTCGCTTACTCATCGGATAGAACCCCATCAACTCCCAATCCGGCATTTCGGGGTAGAGCCGGTAATGCTCGTATTGGGCGTGGCGATCCCGCATTTCTTTGAGGCGTTTCTCAAAGATTTCCGTGCCAGGCTCCAGTTTCTCCTGGATCAACGATTGCGCCATTTCTTCCTCGCTAGTGATGTAATCGGGAAGTTCGGTGATACTGAGATAGCTGAAAGCCGATTCCAAAGTACCGGGAGGAAAACAGGCTTCGAAATCCCGGTGCATTTGGGCTACGGTGCCCAACTCGGCAGCTGTAAGCATCACAACCAGATCCGCTTTGTTGCCGACATTCGCGTAGGTGGTAATGCGCGGATGAGACGCGGCAGCGTTCGCGGCGCATAGCTTCTCGAGTTTCGCCAGCGTCTGGCCCGATTCATCGTTCGATAATTCCGTCCAGCCTACCCGGTCGATCCGGTAAAAAAGGTGCATGACGTGAATCCCTTTAGTCAATTTAACAATAGGCAGAGACATAAAATGAAAGTCCGAAATTGAATTAATCGACCTGTAGAACCTGTTCAAGCAATTGCGGTAACTGCTTCAAAATCGCATCATCAAACGCAACCAAACTGGCTCCGGCGGCTGTGGCACTCTTTTGCAATTCCCGGTTTTTCTTGCCGGTGAAAGCCAGGATGGGCAAATGGCTTGTTTGCGGCCCGCTTTTAATCTGCCGGATCGCACCCGCTATATCTCCGGATGCAGCCTTGAGATCCATCAAAAGCACCATCGGCTTCTCTTTTTCAGCCGCAGTTAACAGTTCACCGAGTTGCACCACCGTCTGCACTCGATATCCCAGATCCTGCAAACGATTCACAAGCTGGCTTCCAGGAAGAAGCTCTTCATAAAAGACCAAGGCCAGCGGTTTCGTCATGGACAGCAGAGTGGGATACGAATCATTAAATTGCAAAAAGAATCAGGAGCGTCTTGTTAAATCACCAATCCCCCAATAAAAATTGCGCACCCGGTGAAGGCGCGCAATCACTGTGGACCGGTTCAGACAGCACTGCCGCTAAAGCTGCGGCGGCGGGAGCTGACGGTGTATATTACTTGTTTGTGCTAACCGAATTCGTCGAGGCGGGCGGGCTCGACGTATCAGCCTCTTTGTTGCACCCAACTAAAAATCCAGCCAATGAGAGAACAATCAAAATCTTTTTCATTTTCAATAAACCCTATTTTTTAAAAACCAAGTGTACCAACCGGTTAAAGATGCTCCGGAAATTCCGAAAACCGCAATAAGCGAAAGCCTGTACAATCACTAGTGGTTTTCCTTATGTCTCGGCGCGGGTTGTTGAATTGAGCGCTGAGCACCTTGAAGATGACCCTGTGGCGATTTAGTGCCATATTACAGCACCATGACGGAGGAAAAACGACGCCCATCCAGCCTTTGCATATGAGATTCTTATTCTTCACAATCGCCTTGTTCCTTTCACTTCAAATTCAAAGCGAGGCAAAATCGCCAACGCTTATCCCCAACCAAACCTGGCGCCATACTTTGGTTGATGGCAGCGCTTTCGTTAATGACTGCGAGATTTGTGAACGACCGACATTTCTGCTGCCAATGCGCGGAACCTTCGACCTCACGTTCACTGGCAGCGCGAACCGCTACGACTTCTACTCCTTCACAAACATTGATTTTGTGTTCACCGACCAAAACGGTCTTACCAATCACGTCACCGGCGGTGGCTCTGCTAAAATTGGAGGAGATTTTGCGTTCCAGGAAATAATCCAGATCCAGATAACCATTTCAAACAATGCGACAAATGAGGTGGTTTCGATGACCAATTCCTCCAAGGGTGTCTTTAGCGCCTGGCCTTCTGTCCGATTTGATTTGCGTGAGGAAACTAAATCTTTCGTCCGAGTTTACAAAATTGATCTGCGGGCCGCCCCATTTCGTGAGCTATGGTATTCCAGCGGGATCAATTTCACCTCTGCCCGTGCTGTCTCAGACTCCAAAGCGATCAGTTCCGGCGACCTCCTTTCCTATTCTGGGCGGGTGATCAAACGGGATGCCGACATTGTCGGGCGCATGGGAATTCAACCGAGCATTGGCACCAGCACGCCAATCGATGCGATCAATGTATTATCAGGTGGCGAAATCGCTTTCTCACTCTCCAGGGATATTTTCAGTGAAACGCTCGGCCCATTGCATCATGGGGACCTACTCGGGTCCACCGGCCGTATCATCCGGCGCAATCAGGATTTGATGCAACAATTCGGAGTCGATACAAACATCGATTATGGACTCGATGCCGTTCAAATGATGGAAAATGGTGAAACCTTGTTTTCCATTACGACAAATACAATCTCTTCAAATTTGAATCTGACCCTCTCGCGCGGCGATATACTTTCCGATCAAGGCACAATCAAAAAAACGTTGAGAGAGCTTCTTGCTCCTTTCGCGCCGGCGACGAATTCCGAGGATGCCATCGACGTGGGGCTTGATGCGATTTACGTATGGCCAGGAGGCGAAGTCTGGTTTTCCACGGAAGATGGTTTTGATAGCGCGCTTGGTCCGATTAGCGCTGGGGATCTTTTGAGTGATCGTGGCTACGTGGTTTATCGGAACCTCGAAATCGTCGAAAAATTCAACCCGGTCGAAGATGTGAATAATTTTGGCCTGGACAGTATCGTCTTGATCTCTGATACGACAGCAGCCTCCACACCCGGTCGTTTTTCGAGTTTCACTTACCATAAAAACTCCAGCCAATTCGACCTCGGTTGGGTCAGCGCCGGACACACTTTCCAGGTGGAAAAGTCGAGCCAGGTGGATGGACCCTACGTGCCAGCATCTGAAATTCTTCTCGATTTATTCTGGACGGACGCAGCCGCAGGCGCGCCTAATACGAAAAACTTTTACCGCCTGTTGCAGTGGTGAGGCTCCGCACTCACATGCCAGAGCCATTCACAAATGAATCGCCGACTCTTTTTAAAAAATGTTGCTGGAGTCGCTGGAACTGCGGCCGCTGTCCAGGTCGCCGCTTTGGCCCAAAATCAGGTAGTGGCAGCGCGTGAAAGCGCCGATGCAATTATCCTGGACCCGACTCCTCTTTTCGATATTTCGCCACGTCTCTACATGCAATTCATGGAGCCGCTCGGCACGGCTGACTCTTCTGTGGAGGCCTCCTGGGATTATAACAGCGATGACTGGCGGACCGATTTTGTCGAATGCACGAAAGGCCTTGCGCCCGGAGTGGTCCGATTTGGTGGTCTCTTCAGCCGCTACTATAAATGGAGAGAAGGTGTTGGTCCCGTAACGAAGCGCCCTTGGATGCGTAATTACGTTTGGAGTGGCAAAGAAACGAATCGGGTCGGAACGCATGAATTCGTCGATTTTTGCCGCCGCGCCGGGAGCGAGCCGCTGTACTGTGTTAATTTTAAGAGCGATGGTCATCAGACCTATACCAGGACACGCGAAGGCGATCGCACTGGAGATGCCAGAGAAGCAGCGGAATGGGTTTCGTATGCAAATGATCCCGATCATGCTGAACGCAAGAGCCACGGTCACACCGAGCCTTACAAGATCAAGCTGTGGCAACTCGGCAACGAAACTTCATATAGTGCGGGAGGTTTCAGCAAAGCACAGTCGATCGAAACGACGATTGAATTCTCCCGTGCGATGCGCGAGCGTGATCGCACCGTCGAATTGATCGGGTGGGGTGACAGCGGCTGGGCGGGCGACCTCGTCAGGCAGGCCGGCGAACACATTGATTACGTTGCCATTCACATGATGGGTCAATCGCCATTGCGGAAAGATACCGTACTTAACGGATTCGCGTACCAAAACACGCCAGAACGTGCCTGGGAGGAGCTGATGGAACTAACGTCAGTACGCATAGAAAAGAAACTCAATGCGCTCGAAGCAGAGCTGGATCAGCAGAAATCGAAACATCCGATTGCCATCACTGAAGGCCATCTCAGCCTCGCGCCCCACAATGCGAATCCTATTCTGACGGAATGGCTGACCGGCGTCTACCATGCACGCGCGCTCAATCTTTATCAGCGGCATGGCGGTCGAATAAAGATTTGCACAGCCGCCGATTTTAATGGCAGCCGCTGGACCACCAACGCGCTCATGCTGCAGGTTCCGGCCGGTGCGAGCTACCTGTTGCCAGCCGGGGCCGTCATGCGTCTTTTCAAACGTTACAACGGCAAACAAGGGATCGCCGTAAAGTCTGCTCCTTCGAATCTCGATATCGCCGCGAGCCGCGATGGCGATAAAATCGTCCTGCATGTGGGGAACATGAACTATTCCCGCTCGATAGAAACAGCTTTTGCGATCACCGGCATGGCAATCACAGGCGCGAAAGTGTTCGAGATTTCCCCAGAGAATCCGCGCCAGGAAATCGGCCCCCGAAATCAAAAGGTTTTTGACCCGGTTGAACATACGATTCCTCCCCATGAGGCACTTAGCTGGCGCTTTCCTGCACGTTCCGTGAGCGCCGTGGAACTCGAGTGCCACCCCGTCTAGCCCTGTAATTGTGGTCTTCTCAGAAAGTTTCCAACGAGTTCTTTCGGGTTTTTTGCAAATCGGTAAAAGCGGGCTAGTATAGATGGCTTAGCGCGACAGGTCTGAAGCAGTCGTCGCGATAGGGAGAATGCTAAAAAAATTTAAAACTAAACAGGCAGGCGTTTTCGGTGGATGCATCCTCGCCACAACCAGTTACCATTCTCAAGCGGTCCTCTTTTACGCAACTGCCGACCCTTCCTATAATGCAACCGCCCCTGCCGGCGCTTTGGCCGGAAGTGGGTGGCAGTATCAGGGTGAATGGGGCGGCTTTTCAGGGACTGCAATCGCTCCGCACTATTTCATTTCCGCGCAGCATATCGGAGGCTCCGTTGGACAGGTTTTTCAGTGGAATAATCTCCCCTTTACGACGATCAATTATTTTGACGATCCCTCCTCCGATCTCCGTATCTGGCAAGTCCAGGAAGCGTTTCCCAGTTTCGCGCCGCTGTTTTCGCTGGGCAATGAAGTGGGAAAATCTTTGGTTGTGATTGGTCGCGGGACCCAACGAGGTCCTGCCGTTGTAGTCACCGGGGCGGTTCATGGTTGGCAGCCTGGGCAGTACGACGGAATTCAGCGATGGGGACAAAACGTCGTAGCGAGTACAACCAGCAATAAGCAAGGCGGAGATTTATTAACCGCAACGTTTGATGCAAATGCCGGACCAAATGAAGCCGACCTTAGCGAAGGCGATTCCGGTGGAGCGGTTTTTATTCAGGATGGAGCCACCTGGAAACTGGCCGGAATCAATTACGCAGTCGATGGCAATTATAACGATTCTCCCACCGGGGCAGGCTTCGCAGCCGATCTTTTCGACTACGGCGGCCTCTATACCGGCCAGGAAGGAGCCTGGACCTATAATTTGGACTTGCCCACACCCCAGCCGGGCTCCTTTTACGCCACCCGTATTTCGGTTCGCAACGACTGGATAAACTCGATACTGGCAATGCCCCTGCCGCAACCAGCCGTGACCTTGCAAATCGCCATCACTCCAGCAGGCAGCTACTCCACGGATGTGAATGCTACGGTCGATACCGCTGGGCAGGTCATTACTACAACTCTCCCTGCGCAATCGTCCGCATTTTTCCAGATCTCCGGACCAACTGCGGTACGAATTACTTCCGTTAAACAGGTCGGAGGACAACTGCAGATCAGCTATCAGTAATTTCGCTAATGGCCTCGGCAAATCGCCCTACGAGGATGCCACATCGGAGCGAATTTGCTGTGTGTAGCTGAGGCCTAAAAAGGCACGCGTGACGCGGCTTTGATCGAGCAGGTGGCGCATATCTTTGAAGTCGCCATTTTCAACCACGCTCTGAATTTCACTCCCGAGGTTCACCATTCTAACCTCGAACGGTTGTTGGGTGAAGAATACGCTATGATTATGCAATAGGTGCGGTTTGCCGGCAGTGTTATCTGGATGCCGATAAAACGCACGATCCACATGGGCCGGATCGAAAGCGGAAAGGTCAGTCGTCAGGTCGACGCCGATGCCGCAAAGCAATCCGGTTACATTCCTGAGGCGGGGCTCGTGATCGCCCGAAAACCAATTGTTAATATTGCTCGGATGTAAAATCGTCTCGCCGTTCTCGGGTTTAAACCGGCTAATGGGTGATTTTCGAATGCCCGCGCCATACACTTCGCTGAACTCCGCCCGTCCGGCGATCCCCACAACCCCTCGATAGTTAGGGCGACGCTGCTTCGCAGTGTCAAAAATCGTTCGGTAAAGCTGATCGATCGGAATGCCAGCGGGATCAACGGATTCGATGAGAAAATATTCGTCAAATCCACCGGCTACGCATGCATTGAAACCGGTCCGGATCGTCACAGCACCGCTCGCCCGTCGCGGAATTAAAAAGTCAGGAGTGTCGTTCCCATCCGTCGGCAGCCAAACCATGGTTCCGCCAATGGTGATCATCTCTCCCATGATGGGATAATAATCTTCCAGTTCGTCGCCCAGTGCGCCACAGCCGATCGAATATTCCGTTTCAGAAAACGTTTTCGAGGCGATTTCGTTTTCACCAAGATCTGCGTGCAGAACCTGTTTTACATCTCCCAGGATCGCAACCGCACCGTGCGCGTGGTCATCGCCAGGAATAACCCGAATTCGGGCCAGTGGCGCCGCAATGGTCTCAAGATCTACCCATCTATCCAAAACTCGCTTCTCCCGGGAATGCGCCAGGCCAAGGGCAATTGCCTCATCCCGTGTATCAACAATCGTAAATAACGAACCCATCCCTGATATCTCAAAAATATCCCGGCAGAATTTGTGCAAATTGCAAACAGTCAGAATGCCTCCGCGCTCTTTCAAACGTTTCAGAGCCATCGTAAAGACCCTCAATCCGGCACTGCTGAGATATCCCACATCGTTAAGATCGAGAACGACTGCCACTGTCTCTGGATTGTTAAGAACCGGTTCGAACGCCTCCCCGAAACTCCGTGACCCAAAGCCGTCCAATCGTCCCTTAACGGTTATCACGACCACTCCGGGTGCAACATCACTGGCAATACATTCTAAGGCGCTTTTTTCCATTCCAAATCCAGATTACAAAAGGTCTCGCGACCTGACGATGTTTCTTTGGTCCTGACGTATCGGCACAAACAAGGCTGGACACAATTGGCAATCATTAACGAAGCTGCTTCCTCATTTGCGCATCGTCGCCCAAGCGTCCATCCGGTAGGGTCCACTTATGTGGTCCGCCGACTTAACACGGGTTTGGAGCGCGCAAATCGCACTGGTTCATGGAATGGGAGCGTTGCACGCCATCCACGCCGTGCTGAAGGTGCGCAGTCCTCAGGGTGCGCTCGGGTGGGCACTCGCGCTAGTTGGATTTCCCTACGTCGCCATCCCGCTCTACTGGATTTTCGGACGTGCGAAATTTATCGGTTACCGTCATGCTCGCGCGGGATCCGACACTCCGTTGGACCAGGTCGCCCGCTCCGCATTTGCTGCATTCTCCCCGTGGCGCGCGCGTGTGGCGGCGGAAGCGCCACTCGGTCTGCCCCGGCATTCGCTCGCTTTTTTTCCAGCCACCCGTGGCAACAGCATCAAGCTGCTTCGCGATGGCGCGGAGACTTTTCCCGCACTTCTCGAAGCCATTGATCGGGCGGAGTCCTATTTGCTCGTGCAATTCTTCATCGTGCGCGACGATCGACTGGGGCGAGAATTTATCCAACGCCTGACTGCCCGGGCACGGGCCGGCGTGCGCGTCTACTTTTTGTTCGATGAAGTCGGATGCCACAAACTTTCGCGGGCGTTTTTCCGGGAACTACGCGCAGCCGGTGCGCGGGTGGAACCGTTTCGAACCACCCGTGGTCGTGGGAACCGGTTTCAACTCAACTTCCGCAACCATCGCAAACTTCTACTGGCAGATGGAAAACTCGCGCTCACCGGCGGCCTGAACATCGGGGTGGAATACAACGGAGAAGATCCGCGCTTCGGCCGGTGGCGCGACACGCATGTTTCTGCAAAAGGCCCAGCCGTTCAAGCTTTGCAAATGCCCTTCGTCGAAGACTGGCACTGGGCAACCGGCGAAATTCTCACGCTTGACTGGAGTCCCATTTCCACTGACGCCAGCAACATGACGGCTCAAGTGCTGGCCACCGGTCCGGCAGACGAACTCAATGCCTGCTCGCTGACGTTCCTTCGCCTCATCAACTCGGCCCGCCACCGCCTCTGGCTGGCCAGCCCCTATTTTGTGCCCGATCCAGCAGTGCTCGCCGCATTGCAGCTCGCCGCGTTGCGCGGCGTCGATGTCCGGGTGATGTTACCCAATCGGCCCGACCATTGGCTCCCATACCTTTCGTCATTTAGCTATTATGAGGCGCTCGCAGGAGCCGGGATCCACCTCTACCGCTACACTGCAGGATTTCTTCATCAAAAAGTGGCGCTGGTGGACAATGACTTCGCTTCCGTGGGCTCAATCAATGTCGACTATCGCTCGTTCCATCTGAACTTTGAGCTCGCACTGCTCGTAGCGGACAGCACTTTCGCGCACGAAGTCGCAGAGATGCTCGAGTCAGACTTCAAACGCTGCCGCCGTGTCCGCTTTGAAGAGTACGCGAGCCGACCCTGGTGGTTCAAAGGCGCCGTCCGCATCGCACGCCTGCTTTCGCCCGTGCAGTAAGCGGTTCGGCTTATTCTTCCCCGTCGTGATATTCGACTGATTCGAAGCGAATGAAATTCCAATCAATGTTTCTGAATGAGAATGACTCCAAACAGCAACAGGCTCGTCCCAAGGATACGAACGGAACTGACCGGAATTTGGGCGAGACCAAATGCGCCGGTGGAATCCAGGAGCAGTGCCGCAATCATTTGACCGCTGATCACCAGGGCAAAAACCACTGCGGCACCGAGTTTCGGAATAGCGATCAACGACACCACGAGATAGTACCCCGCAAAAACACCGCCGAACCAGGCCCATTTGGGAACAGATTGAAATGCCGGAATGGAGCCGCGTTGGGTCACTCCAGTAACCCAAATGATGCTGAGCATGAGCAGTGTCACAACGACAGAAATCATCGTCGTCAGAACCGGAGACCCGGTGGCTTCACGCAACCGCGAATTCCAGGCCATTTGCAGGGAAAGTCCCACCCCTCCCAAAGCGACAAGAAGAAATAAAACGAATCGAGTCAGCATAATTCTTAAACTTTCAATTTTCCGCATCCAGTGCTTGAACTTACGAAAGCGCTCCCGAAATGACTATATTTCTTTGGCTTGAACAGGCGCGGAAATGAATCCTGTTTGTTGTGCGCGTTGCAAATGGATTCATTAATTTTTCCATTTAAATTCACCAAGTTACAATTTGACCTCGAATTTCTGAACTGAGAGATTCGCGCGGTGACTGCAAATCCTGAGGTTGGAGAAATTATTATCCTAAACGGCACGTCCTGCGCTGGTAAAACGAGTATTGCGCAGGCGATGCAAAAGATTTCGGCCAAGCCGTATCTTTCGACGGGGCATGACGATTTTCTACCGATGTTTCCCCTGAAATATGTTGGATTGGATAAATCCATCCAACCGGAAATCCATGTCTGGCCGACGCCGGGAAGCCCGATGACACGGGAGGGGTATGAGGTGATCGTCTCGGAGGTTGGGAATCCTCCCAAGTTCAATTTATTCTGCGGGCCGGTGGCCTGGAGGTCGCTCCAGGGAATGCACGCGGCGTTTGCGGCGCTGGCTCGGTCCGGAAATAATGTAATTATTGCGGATGTGGTCTCAGAACCGCTTCTGATGGATTACTTCGAGGCGTTGAAAGGGCTCAATGTTTATTTGGTGTATGTGCAATGTCCGGTTGAAGAACTGGAGAACCGGGAGCGGGCTCACAAAAACCGGACGGTGGGCGGTGCCCGGATGCAATTGCAGGCGGTTACGGTTCCGGGCGAATTCGATCTTGTCGTCGATTCGGGCAAGCACGATGTTCAAGCGTGTGCAAAACAAATCTTCGATTTTGTGGGCGCAAACCAACCGAAGGTATTCGGACAATTAGCGGCGCGTTATGCCGGTAAAAAGATCGAAACCTTTCCGGTTAGGATTTGGTAAGTGCCAATAGGTCTCAAACGACGGGACGGAGCTCGGGCCACAGAGCGGAGTGCGTATAGCAGTAACCGCAGCAACCACTAAGTCCCGACGCTTCCGTTACCCACATCTCCGCCAATAGGAATTTACAAATCTCACGCCTGAACCGTCAGGTGCAGAAATGCGTTCACCGGCGCGTCCCACCAATCTGGTGTTGCTGTCTCGATTTACGGAGCTTGCTGCGCCTCGCAGAGGCGCGGTCCGGAGCGCATCACCGATCCCGCGCACGGGACGCAGCGACTGCGCAAGGAGTGACGCGTGAAAATTATCCAAGCCGCGTTGTCATTCGTACGTGCTGCGGGTAGATGCTCGGCGCACATACCCTCGCTCCGCGAGGCTTTATGGCGCAGATCGAGCGTTAAATGGAAGCAGGCGTGATACGGAGCGCGGTATGTGCGCCCGGGCATTCCTGCAACTGCCTGAAAATGACTGAACGCCGGTTCGCCGTGCGTGAAAGGGACATCGAGTTGCTGCAGCGGTTTGTCTCGGCGACAAAACCGCCCTCCGGACCTTGGCGTTACCACCAAGGGACGGGATAGGTGGTTGCGACTTTGTCTTTGTATCGATCGACCAGCGTCGCAAAAACTTTGGGGGGATTTTTCGCGACGAAATCGAGGATTTGTTGGGCGCAGACGGTGGGGCTATTTTTTTCGGTGTTGACCCATATGTCATACTCGCCGGGCACATGAACCTGCTCGATCTGGCCACGGGCGCAGCCGACGGTTCGATTTGGCATGACATCTTCGCGCCGCTCGAGTTCCTGAAGAGAACAATCGACTCCAACAAAATACA
>JAQGOX010000272.1 GCA_028293365.1 Verrucomicrobiales bacterium
GGTATTTGGAGTGCTGCACGATAGACACCGTTGCTGGAAACCGCGCTTTCGGAGGCGCTCGCGACAGTCGTCAGATTGTTCAGCGCAGCTCCGGAATAAATATCGGCAACGAGCTTGGAGTTAACACCGCTGCTTCGGACGACAAGCCGATACTTTCCGGTAACCGGGGGCATCCATCTCCACCAAACCGAATAGTTGAGAAACTGGTGGTCGTGATTGGGTTCGGTCGATTCCACGGTGGCGCCAAAATCGTAACCCATTGTTTCACTTGTTCCGCTCAAAACAGTGCGATCTGCGAAATTGTCGTTGTCCGGTGGAACCGGCAGTACCGTCAAGGTGACAGGCGTCGAGCTGTTTGTTTGAATGGCATTACGGACTTCGGCGCGGTAATCACCAGCCTGGGAACGCGCGACGTTGCTGAGAGTGAGCGTGGAATTTGTTCCGGCGGAGCCCAGGCTAATTCCATTTACATACCATTGAAACGTGGGTTGAGGGTTTCCCACCGCAACCAATTTGAATGTTGCATTCGCGCCCTGCGGCACAGTCAGGCCCGTTGGCTGCAGGAGAATTTCCGGCGCGAACGTTCCGGTCGTGAATTTGACTTCGTCCACCCAGGCGCATCCGTTGGTAAAAGTGAAGATTCCCGAATTGTTCGTATAGAACCAGCGGAGCGTGTGATTGCCGGCCGGGAGATAATAAACCTGCGAACTCCAATCCACCTCGCCGGAAACCTTCCCAGGTTGTTCGATTCCATCAATCAGGAGACTGGCAAAGTCGGCGTTCGTTCTGGAGGAAATCTTCCACCAGAAAGTCAAGGCACCCGGGCCATCAACCGTCGTTTGCGTCCAACTTTCCTCGCGCGACCCGACCGGCCCACTTTGGGCGGCATCGATTCCGTCGTGCGTGACGTTTGTTTGACCATACCAGCCGATTGTTCCTCCGCGCTCCCAAGTCAACGCTGGCGCGTCCAGAACAACGGCCAACGGCAAGCCAAAGATCGCGGTAACAGATTGGTTGCGATACATGTTTAAGCTGTTGGTGGTATTCGTCCCAGAGAGGGCTCCGCCCCAAATCACGAAGTAATTGTCAGGATCGGGCACAGCAACGAGGCTGACCTTCTGGCTGTATGTGTACTTGGGCAAATCAGGGTTACGCACGACCGTGCCGCCGCTTGTGACGACCGCCAGACGCGGCAGTACTGAACTCTGGCTCGTGGGATCCGTATGTTCCAGGAATTCGTCCAGATTGGAGATGCCGTCGCCATCGAGATCGTCGCCGGGCCTGGCATCAAGACTATCGAAGTATCTCAATTCCCAAAGATCGGCGAGGCCATCCCCATCGGTATCCCGGAGCGGATCGGCCCATACTTCGAACTTCACATCATCCACCCACCCGGCGTCGGCCGGCGCGTAAAGAGAACCAATATATTCCGAGACTTCGTTTCCACCTTTCTGGTACATCCAGCGAATCCTGTTTGTACCGGCTGGGAGGTAGTACGTCCTCAGTTGCCAGTCCGTGTTGGTGCCAATCGCGCCCGATCGCTCGCGATTATTGAGCCAGAAGACCAGTTGATCTCTTGGTGTTCCGTCCACTTTCCACCAAAACGTGATCGTCCCCTCTCCACTCATGACGTTAGTCAACTCAAGCCACGCTTGTTCACTCTGAAAAAAGGTTCGAGCGCTTTGTACGGCATCCACGCCATCATGCGTGACATTGGTTTCACCATACCAACCGGCTTGATCAATCCGCCAGCCGTTGGTCACATCCAGCGAGTTCGTAATCGAACGTCCAAAAATGGCGCGGACCATTTGACTGTCGGTCATCTTAAGCGAAGCGGGATTTGTTTTAATGTTATAGAAGGAACTGAAGATGCCAGCACCGATATAGCCGAGGAACTCCTGTCCCGGATCCGGCACCGCCAGCAACGTCACCGTCTGGCCATTCGTGTAGTAAGGCAGATTCGGAGTGACGAAGACCTGCCCTCGGTCGCTGATGATTCTAAGTCGTGGATCCGCAGAGCCGAAAGACTTTGGAAGGGTTCCTTCGCGGAACTCTGCCAAATTCGGAATGCCATCAGAATCGTAGTCATCCAAACCGGTGTAGTTGGTGACGCTGCCCAAATTAGTTATCTCCCACGTATCGGCCAATCCATCGCCATCGGAATCAAGTTGTAACAACGCGTTGCTGCTGGTGGCAGAACCGAAAGCATTGCTAACCACGAGCCGGTAGGCCCCGAAATCGGCAGTCGCCACGTTCAGGAACAGCAGCGTGTCCGACGTGCCCCCCGGAACGCTATTACTGTTGAGTTGCCATTGGTAGGCCAATGGCAATGATCCAGAAGCCCCCGCAGTGAAAGCGACGATCGTTCCAGGTTGGGCCGTTTGCGACCGCGGTTGAAAGGTAATTTTCGGGGGAGAATTGGAAGCGGCCCCAACCGCGGTAAGGTTCCCGGCAGGATCATGGAAAAAAAGCGTTTGAGCACGAAGCGGAAGCAGCCCTTGGGAAAGTGACACGAGCAGGAACAAAAAAACAAAAGTCTTTTGACCCCATTGATTCAATTCTCGGATCTGGCATTGGCGATCGGGATGCATAGAAATGGTCAATTACCATCCCGCTGATGGATTGAATTGATTGCTGGGCGGCTGCTTTTTTGGGGGAGAGACCGCTTTATCCGAGCCTGAAAACCAGTTTAGTATTCTGTCTATAACTCCTGGCTCTTCCGAGGGTGCGGGCTGTTTGGCAGCAGGGGGCGCGGGCGTGCAGGTCGGTTTCCCAGTTAACGCATCACTGGCTGTCCCGAACTTCGAGCGCAGAGGATCAGAGTACGTGTGGCCCGATTCCTGCGCCTGTTTCCCCATGACTTCAATATTTTCCTTGTATTCATCCGTGGCATTGAACTTCTTAATCGAACGCTTCGCTTCACCTTCCGCTTCGTCCTTAAGTGTCTTAGCCAGGCCCTTCTCCGTAATCTTGTCGATTGTTTCGACCACAGCCTTGCCCTTGTTCACGTTGTCGAGAACTGTTTGGGCGGCCTTTTGACCTTCGAGATTCACTCCCAGCTTGCTGGCCTCAGTAAGGCCTAGCGGATCGAAGTAATTCACTGGATCGTTCAATGCGTAAGCATACAGATTGAGGCCGCCCATTTCGCCGATGGGGTCGCGGTTTAGCCAACGGCCGAGCTTTGGGTCATAACCACGATACGTTGCCAAATAAAGGCCGCTCGCCGAATGAATGTAATGACCAGTGAAGCCAAAATCAGACTCGACATCGCCGGCCGTGCGGTTGCGCTGACCGTACGGAGTGTAATCGTAAGAAGCCCGGATTTGTCCGCTGCTGTCGGTCATTTCGCGAATCGACTGGAGGTGATCGCGTGCATAGAAATAATTCCCGGGCGAAAGGTCTGCGCCTGCCTCCGCGCGCACGCCATGCACGGAAAATCGCTTCAATACATTCGCGCCACTGCTGTCGCGTTCTTCACACAAATCCAAACCGATCCAGACGAAACGCCGGTCGCTCACGACAGCGCCGTTCTCTTTTTCAATGATTCGGGTGCGACGATCATAAGCGTCGTAGGCAAATTCTGTCCGGTGCGCTCCCTTGTTGATTGTCACCAGGCGATTCTCGGCATCCCAGTCGTAGGTCACGGCCGCGAATGCGCTATCACTGATGGATGTCAGTTGGTTATTTACATTGTAAGTCGCTTGCTGGGTTGCATTGGCCGCCTGCTCCTGTACGCGATTCTCGGCATCGTCGTAAGCGTAGGCATATGAACGAGCCGAAGCACCGGTCTCCGCAACGCTAGTCAGCCTTCCAACAGCGTCATAACCGGGAGTCCAGTTGCGCGTGGTTCCACCCTGGAATTGTGCCCAATTTGTAAGCTGGTGCAAGGCGTTATAGTCGTATGTGAACCGCGACAAAATCGTGGTGTCTGGTTTGATGTGGGTGATGTCTTTTAGTAACTGATCTTTCTGATTGCCGAAGTAGGCGAACATTGATCGCTGGTTATTTGGCAGATCCACTGAAGACAAACGAAAGCTGGCCCCTTCCCAGGCATAGGTGAACGCTCCCAGCACATTGGTCAACCGGGTCAACCTTCCCAAGGCATCCCAACTTCGCTTTATTCCGAAGCCATTAATCGCGCGCGTCTCTACACGTCCCAATGAATCATACCCGAACGTGATCGTGTCGTTGGGCAGAGGTCCGTCAATGGCAGCCAGTCGCCCGGCGCCCGGCGCTGGCACGGATGTGATCGGCTGGTAGGTGTACGCCGTCACACCGGAGCCATCTTCGAGCGTCGCCAGGCGAGGATAATTCGGATCGTAACTAAACCTGATTGGCGGCATCGGGGAGGCCGTATTGGAGTAGTTCTTTTCGCGGAGCGTGTTGTCAATATTGTAGCGGAATGTGGTGATCTGGTTCTTCTCGTCGCGGATCGACTTCAAATTTCCCGTGGCGGCTTCATAATCATGAAGAACCTG
>JAQGOX010000322.1 GCA_028293365.1 Verrucomicrobiales bacterium
TTGGAGAACTGGTGAGCCGGTATATAGATCTGGTCTATTCCGTGGCATTGCGGCGCGTTTCGGGCGACGTGCATGTGGCCCGGGATGTCGTGCAATCGGTTTTCACTGATCTCGCGCGCAAAGCGCCTTTTCTTCCAGAAGATGTCATGCTGGGCGGCTGGTTGCATCGGCATACGAAATTTGTTGCGAGCACTGTGTGTCGAAGTGAATTACGCCGAAAGGTTCGAGAAAGGGAGGCGATGGATACTATTGCATCGGAAGATTCGGAAGCTCAGGAATTTCCGGTCGAGTTGGATGAAGCGATTGAAGATTTGGCGGAGGTCGACCGGACCGCGATTGTTCTGCGGTTCTTCGAACAGGCAAGTTTTCGCACGATCGGGACAGCACTCGGTGTTTCTGATGACGCAGCGCAGAAAAGGGTTGGCCGAGCGCTAGAGAAACTGCGAACCCTATTGCAGGCCCACGGCATAACGCTTTCGCTCGCGGGACTTTCTTCCGTAATTTCGCTTAAGTCGGTCAGTGCAGCTCCGTCTGGCTGGGCTTCGGAAGTGAGCGCGAATGCGTTGTGGGCCACACCCGCAAAATTGGGCGCCGTTGCGGCTTCGACAGCTTTTTTTGCGTGGCCCGGTATCAAAGTCGGGGTAGCACTGCTTCTGCCACTTGCGGTCATTTCTATTTTCTTTTCGAAGTCCTATCTGCGACCTCAACTATTGAATTCCAGCACTAACCAACGATCCGGGGCGTTGGGGCTGGCCACACCTGGCACAACGGTTAAGCTGGTCCCGCAGAGCATCGATGGAGATAAGGAGAGGAGCGGTGAGAGCGTAGCCAGATCGAATCGACTACGGCTCACGATCGTAGCGGCTGATACTGGGGAATCGATCCCGAACGCGGTGGTTGATTATGATGCGCAGCAAAAGGAAGGATCTTTGAAAAAGACGCTCTACGCAAATCGGTTCGGGATTTGCAATTTGAATCTACCTCGCGCATCTGTGACCGGGTTGCGATTGGGTGTTCGCCTAGATGGTTTTGCTGACACCACGGTTCAATGGCATCTGGATCGAGGTGAGAAAGTCCCCATTGACTATACACTCCGGTTACCCCGAGCCGTACCGATTTCCGGACGTGTGTTGAACGATCAGAATCAACCAATATTCGGTGCGACAGTTGTCTTCAACCATAACGAGGATCCCATCGGAGCGACCTCACTGGAAAGTCATAAGTTTGACACGATCGAGGTTTTGACCGACCCGGAGGGACGTTGGCGGATCAATAGGATTGCGGAGGGTACGCTCCGTCAAATCCATGGGAGTGCTCACCACGATGACTATATCGAGTCGTCCATGGCCTTTGTGGAAAGGGATCTGGAAACTCTCGAACAATTGAAAGCTGGGACACATGTCTTCCACCTGGGCGATTCGATGGTTGTTCGAGGTGTTGTGGTCGATGCCCAAACGAATCCTATCCCGAATGCCAGGGTTTTAATTGGGCATCAAGATGAAGCAGATGCGCGCGTTGGGATTACAAGCGACGATGGCACTTTTGAAATAGGCGGATGTACTCCGGGCAAGACTCTGGCGACTGCACTTACACGAACGTCAGCGCCGTCAACGGTCACAATAGAGGTCGCGACGAACATGAAGCCGGTTAGAATTGTTATGCATCCAGGCAAAGCACTCCGGCTCCAGGTCGTGAATCGAGCTGGGGAGGGGATTCCGCACGCGCAGGTCTGGTTGAACACTTATGAACCCGGCGCGCCTTCGGAAATGTACGGAAGCGACGAAGCACCTCTGACGCAAGCCGATTTCAAACCTGTCGCCGATCGGAACGGGATGGTTGTTTGGGAGAATGCACCTGATCGGGAATTGGCATTCGATATTGAAGCGGCGGGTTACATGAGGATTTACGGAACCAAAGTACGGCCTGACGGCGAAGAACATCGTGTTACGCTGGCGCCTGCCTTGAAGATTATAGGTTCGGTCCGGGACGAAGTGACTGGCAAACCTATTCCGCGTTTCAAGATCATCGCGGGAATTCCGGGAAATCGTGGGTCCGCGCCATTTTGGAGGGTATTGCGGGAATCTCCCGGAAATATGTGGAAAAACTCCAATGTGCGTTCTGGAACCAATCGGTTAAGGGTGGTTGTCGCGACTCCCCGCCAGGATGGGAAATCGAGTAGAGAACTTCTTCGAGCCGAGGAGACGATTTTGATCGATCCAGATTCCGACGAGGGTGTGTTGGAAATTGGTGAATTTTATTTGGAAAAGCCGCCGGCAAATGCCGCGCCCTGGTAAGCATCAGGCTAGATCAATGAAAATCCTTTCGGGACGCGAACAACGACAGTTCCCGCGATCTTATCATGCCATGATTGATGATCGCGATCCCAAGCCGCCCAGAAAAATCCGAGAAAAAAGACCACTGCGGAGAACATGCTGGAGAGGCTGCGTACCAGAGCGACGGGGAAGGTAACCGGGCTTCCATCGGTGCGAACTACTTTCAATCCAAGCACGATGCCGCCGATAGTCGTTCCTTTCCACGTCCACATCGCCACAAAATACGCTGCGAATAGAATAATAAAGAAAGGCCCGAATGTGTGAACTGTCGCCGCACCTACCAAAATCAGATCCAGAACCGACGCCCAGAATCGTCGCCAAAAGCCGACCCGTTCCATATAAATCGTTTGAGCACCAGCCGATGAAGACAGAGGTGGGGGCGGCATTGGGGCGCTACCTTCCGGAGTGGCGAAGGCCAGAGAGGCCGTTGCCATTTCAGGGGGGCCGACGTAGACGGGTACTGCTCCAGAGCTGTGCGCGCCGGAGGGCAAGGCACTCGTGGAAGTTGGAGTAGGCGGCGCTTCTTTGATGAAGGCTGCGCAGATCGCGAGAATCGACGCTCCGAGCGCCTGCACAGTGATAACTCCGAGGGCGAGAAAACCAATGACAGGGATCATATAGATCAGGGTCACGATAATACTACCGATAACCAGGGCCAGAATGGGACCACGCGTTTTGCTGGCTCCGGCCCCGCCTCCAATTTGCATTCCAATCCGTTCCAGCACGGCAATCTTTCCCAGCATAATTGCCGCGACGATTGAACAGAGGAGAAAGGGAATTACCAGGATACCGATGACCGAAATCGCCAGTAATGCGCAGACTGGTGCAAACAAAACAAAGCTCAGGACACCCGTGAAAAACGACCCGGCAGGCCGTTGTTCCAACACTCCCACAACGGAAGCCACCTGTTTTGCAAAGAGGGTCCCGACCACTAGCCGGAATCCCAGGATCAGAGCCGCCAGCATCCAGGCCCAGGCAAATTGATGGGGTAGCGGTCTTCCAAGCAACAATCCCGCTCGAAACCAATCAGAAAGTGTGTCCGCCCCTGGGAAATTCGTGAATGAAAATTGATATTTCTGATGTTTGATCTTTGCGCCTGGACTGATATCGAGTTTTCCACCCACCACCACGGTTTCGCGGTGGATGGAGGCTTTGGGACCTATTGTCGTAGGGGTGAGAACCGCCACGAGACCTCCGCCAATTTTACCGTGCACATCCAATTTGCCGCCTACAACCACCACGTCCCGCGAAACATTTCCTTCCAGGATTACATCACCGCCGATAACAACGACTTCGCGAGCTGATTCGTTCGTGGTGAGGGTAAGATTGGATCCAATGATGACAATTTTGTCCCGGTCAATCAAATCGGTCTTCTGAATTTGGGGAATTGCATCAGAGACGTCGGGTGGTTCCGGAACTTGTGCGCGGGATACAGGATTGCCAAGCGCGAACGCAATCAGGCAAACCGTTTTTGCAATAGTAGAAAAGTTTTTCATAGCAACTTGAAATCAAAGGAGCGCCGCGTGAGCGCGTTGCGGAACCAGGCAACTCCCAGGGCGACGCTAGCGGCGTACAGGATCGTGACGGACACAATGGCCACCATTAGCCAACTGCTCACAGCCGTCTGCAGCACGAGAAGAACCGCATTCAGCAAAGTGAGGGCGACGCTAAATGCGGAGTCCACCGCGGCGTAGGGACCCGCGAATTTTGTGGAGATCCATTGGGCAGACGCATCCGTCGGAGCAAGTGATAGGGCGTATACGAGCGAGCCCGCCAATGCGAGCAGCGATGCCATGAAAAAGGCTTGGATCGAACGAGGCCATGCTGTCCAGGGTTTTTGCCACCAGTGTTTGCTTTTGTCTTCTTCGATTGCTGATTTCACACGCTGGAGCAAAGACTCCGGCACTTGCAAAGGCGGCATGCGTTTCAGTTCCTGGTCGATCAGGCGTTCCAATCGATCTTGATATTCAGGGTCGTGGTTCATAGCGCAGGGGAAAATATTCGTCGGTTCGTCCGGATGGTAACCGGTAGTTTGGCGCGCGGCGCAGGTGTGGCGAAGGCTCTGGGTTCGCCGTCCTGGTCCAGGCTGAGGTCCAGGATTTTTCGGAGCGACTCGCGGGCCCGAAAAATATCGGTTTTCACCTTGCCAAGGCTGACATTGAGCAGCTCAGCAATTTCTTCGTAGCGTTTGTTTTCGAAATGATAAAGGACGAGC
>JAQGOX010000166.1 GCA_028293365.1 Verrucomicrobiales bacterium
TTAAAAAATTCCTCCTTCCTTCATAATGTGGCTGGTTGCAACATAGTTGCAGAACGTTGTGAACCGAAGTGGCTCCATTCATGAGCACAGTTGAAAGACTGCGATTAAGAATTAATATTTAAACCCCGAATCGCCCATCGCCAGAATTGACGGGGGTGTGAAACATGTTAGCCTGACCTTGATGAAAACGATCAGCATCCGGGAGTTGCGCCAGAATTGGCCCGAAGCCGAATCCCTGCTCAGCGTGGAGAACGAGATTATCATCACGCGCGACTCGAAGCCGGTCGCGAAACTGATCCGCTATGTGAAACCGGAATCAATTCGTAAACGTTTTGATCCGGTCGCGCATGGCAAATGGCAGAAGAAGTTGAGTGGCGGCAAGGTTACACACTGGGTCGATCAGGGATTACTCGCGGAACGCGAGGAACGTTAAAGAGCAAGCAAAGCCAGGGGACCATGATTTACATCGACAGCAGTTCGCTCCTTAAAATTCTTTGGGAAGAACCGGAGAGCGACGCGGTTCGGCAAGCTGTCGCTCAGGAAAAAGGAGTCGTGGTTTCAATTCTGACGGAACTTGAAACGGAGGTCCAACTTCGAGCCAGGCGGCTGGCAGGCGCAACGACAAAGACTCATTACCAACAGTACCGCAATGCACTGAGATCTTTTCGGGAGACAGACCCGTTTGAATTTCACGACCTTCCCGGCGCAGTATTCCGCCGGGCCATTGACCAACATCTTTCCGAGAAAGTGTTACATTGCCGAACCCTCGACCGATTGCATCTGGCAGCGATGGCGGAATTAGGACTGCGGCGATTAATGACAAACGATCGGAAGCAAGCCGCTGCTGCCCGAGCCTTGGGTCTTGAAGTGATTTGTCCAGGCTGACAAAGACCTAAAATCACAATTGTCCGAGGACTTTGGAAAGGAGGCGGACTCCTGGCGATGTCGGCGAGATGGATCAACGTCCAGAAGCCATATAGCAATCGCTCGGCAAACAGCATCGAAAGAGACGGCGAAGCGGGTAACTACAACCATTTTGCCTTTTATACAGGCAGACTTTTCGCTTCCGGCACATCATTGCTTTGCATTCTCCCGCCATCTCGTTTAAAACGCGCGCGAAGATATGACATCTCCGAAAGGTAAAATTTCCGCGAGCCAGTCCAAACCTGCCGAACCCGCGGCGGCACCCAAACAATTTCGCAAGCTCCTCGCCGCCAATCGCAGCGAAATCGCAATTCGGGTTTTCCGCGCCGCCACTGAATTGGACCTGCGCACCGTCGCAATTTATGCGCAGGAAGACCGGCTCGCGGTGCACCGATTTAAGGCCGATGAAGCGTATCTTGTCGGCGAAGGAAAGGGCCCGGTCGGCGCCTATCTCGATATCGCCACGATTGTCGCGGTAGCAAAAGACAAGGAAGTCGATCTTATCCATCCAGGTTACGGATTTCTTTCGGAAAACGCCGACTTCGCCCAGGCCTGCGCCGATGCCGGAATTACATTTGTTGGTCCGCGCCCGGAATTGCTCCGTCTGATGGGTGACAAGGTCGCAGCCCGCGCGGTCGCGCATAAGGCCGGGGTCCCCACCCTGCCAGGAACGGATGAACCAGTCGAAGACCGTGCCGAAGCCCTTAAAATCGCCAAACAAATCGGTTTTCCGTTGATCATTAAAGCGGCTTTTGGAGGTGGCGGTCGTGGCATGCGGGTGGTTGAGCACGCCTCGGACCTGGCGCATCTTCTGGATGAAGCCCAGGGGGAAGCGGGACGCGCCTTCGGCAATTCCGCGGTTTTCCTGGAGAAATACATTCGCCGCGCGAAACATATCGAGGTGCAAATTCTCGGTGATAGACACGGGAATGTTCTCCACCTGCACGAGCGCGATTGCTCCATCCAACGCCGGCATCAGAAAGTCGTGGAAATCGCTCCTTCAGTTGGGCTGGACGACAAAGTTCGCCATGAACTTTGCGATGCCGCGGTAAAAATCGCCCGCGAAGTCAAGTATGACAACGCCGGCACGGTGGAATTCCTATTGGATCTGGATACAAAGGAATGGTTCTTCATTGAGATGAACCCTCGCATTCAGGTCGAGCATACGGTGACTGAAGTCATCACTGGCATCGACCTGGTCCGCTCGCAAATCCTGGTCGCACAGGGTTACAGCCTGTTCTCAAAAGAGATCGATATGCCTCAGCAGGACCAGATCGCGCGGAATGGTTTTGCCGTGCAATGCCGCGTCACTACCGAAGATCCCGAAAATAAATTCACTCCCGACTACGGCAAAATCCTCACTTACCGTTCCGCGGGCGGTTTCGGCATTCGCCTGGACGGCGGCATGGGCAACACCGGCACCCTGATCACCCCGTTCTATGACTCCCTCCTCGTCAAAGTCACAGCATCGGGCCGAAGCTTTTCAGTCGCGCTGCAACGCATGGCACGTGCGCTCAAAGAATTCCGGATTCGCGGTGTCAAAACGAACATTCCCTTCCTCGAAAACGTTCTAGTTAACGAGAATTTCCGGGCAGGCTTGGGCACTACCACATTGATCGACACCACGCCGGCGCTTTTCCATTTCAAAGGCCGCCGTGATCGCGCCACCAAGCTCCTGACGTTCCTCGCAGACGTTATCGTCAATGGCAACCGCGAAGCCAAGGGATACAAACCGAAAGCGCTTCCGCAGATTATTTACCCGCAATCCGACAT
>JAQGOX010000626.1 GCA_028293365.1 Verrucomicrobiales bacterium
ATTTTCGAAAAATGTAAAAGGAACGCATTTCCAGTAAACTCAGCACACTGTGGCATAAACTACAATGCCTCCCGGCTCTGTCCGGATAGGGCCGCGTGGTCAGTTCGGTCAGAGACCGTTAAATCAAAACCATAACGTGCCAAATTGGGGAGCAGGTCGACAGATCAAGCGCTTGCGGTAATTGGAGATGGTGCGCTCTGTTGTTGCCAAGCCATGGCTTTTACCATCATCGTAATCTCATGAATTGGTGAAATTAAAAAAGGGGAAGCTTTGAGCAACAATTACATTCAGAAAATTATAAACCCATCTGATCTCAATGGACCGAAAATCGATGCCATAATTCCGCACAATTTGATTTTGAAGTATTACAAATATCATCCAGTTCGTTTTGAAAATCTGGTTGCTGCGAAACTCGTACTGGAATTTCCTCGACGAATATTTTCTGGAATTCGGCAATTTAACGAAGGAGGATGGTGCTTTACAGGGAAACCTAAAACGTGGAAATTCGCGAAAACGATACGGCAGCATTTCCTGACAATCTCGTTTTTGCAGTGTATCTTAATTCCCGGTTCGTAATTTACGAATGTCGGGCCGAAATTGCTGATAAAGATGATAAAGATTCTCCTGAAGATTGGGAAAACCGATACGGAGCCTTAATATGGAAGAACATTTCCTAAAAGATTTCGTTGTTGATGTAACCAGAGAGCCTTCAAAACCTTGGTACAATGCCGCAGGCGACTGCATTATTTACCAAATTACCGACGAAGCGGTGATTGCTGACCGGGTTGACGAGATCTTAACCATTTATCGTTCGGTGGAAAACAACGCGGCAGTTGGGTATCAAATTAAAGGCGTGAAAGCCCTGGCCGAAAAGTTTGGTTGGGACGGAGTTTTGATTGAAAGCAGGAACGATGGAGAAGAATTGATGGAAGTTTCACTTTCAGCCCTGCTATTGTCAGCTTACGAGCAGGGCCCCAAAACTATTAATCGACGCAAGGCATACGCCTCAGCCATTGAATCCGGGGAAGGCAGGCCCCGCATGCTCGCTACCGACCTCAAATTGCTTCTGGGGCAATAACTCTTTACCAGTAGTAGTTTTTGGCGGCTCCCGCCCGGGAGCGGGCCTGTAATGCGGCCATTATTGAACCGTTTTTACGAACTTCGCAATTCGGTCAGTTGCGATCTGGATCTGATCCAAAGCGGTAGCGAAACAGCAGCGCAAATAGCCTTCGCCGCTCGGCCCAAACGCGCTTCCGGGCACGCAAGCAACCTGATGTTGTTGCAGGAGGCCGAGGGCAAACTCTTTTGAGTTCAACCGGGTGGATTGGATGGATGGGAAAGCGTAAAACGAACCGCGCGGCAGGTGACAGGTCAAGCCCATCGCATTGAACGCGTTGACAATAAAATTACGGCGGGTCCGATATTGGTCGCGCATCCGGATGGTGTCGGCCTCTCCGTGAAGAATCGCCTCAAGCGCAGCCTCCTGGCTGATAATGCTTGCGCAGAGCATCGAATATTGATGGATCTTCATCATGGCGTCGATGAGCTCGGTCGGGCCGCAGGCATACCCGATGCGGAAACCGGTCATCGCATAGGCTTTCGAAAATCCATGCAGAAAAATGGTGCGCTCCCGCAGCCCGGGAAGTGACGCGATACTTACATGCTGTCCTTCAAAAGTCAGCTCGCTGTAGATTTCATCCGTAATAACGAGCAGGTTATGGCGCAAAACTACTTCAGCGATTTTGAGCAAATCAGTGCGGGTCATGGTCCCGCCGGTCGGATTCGTGGGAAAATTCAACACCAGGACTTTGCTTTTGGACGTGACCGCAGCTTCGATCGCCTCGGCGGTAACAGCAAAACCGTTTTCAGCTCCACAACGGACCGCTACTGGAACCCCATGAGTTAACGAAATGCTTGGCGAATAACTAACGTAACAGGGTTCATGAAAAATCACCTCATCACCCGGATTCACGACCGCGCGCAAAGCGATATCGAGCGCCTCGCTGACCCCCACGGTGATCAAAATCTGCTTTACAGGATCGTAGGTGACACCAAAATTCTTCTCCGTGCTGACCGCGATCGCTTCCCGCAACTTCAGCAGGCCGAGGTTTGAAGTATAACTCGTGCGCCCGCGTTCAAGGGCGTAAATAGCAGCCTCGCGGATATGCCATGGCGTGACGAAATCGGGTTCGCCGACGCCGAGCGAAATAACGCCCTTTTGGTTTTGCACGATATCGAAAAACTCCCGTATTCCTGAACGGGGTATCGTGCGCACATTGTCCGCAACAAAATTTTGAGGCTGAAATGGTGGTGCCATAAGCAAAGTCCGGTCCGCGTCCAGATATCTCATATCGGGACACGAAGCGGAAGTGAAATCAGGCTGCGGCTTTGTCCTGTTTCCGCCGCATGAGTGGTTTTACTTCATCGCGAACAACAGCACTGGTGATGGTGATACCGACGATATCGTCATTGCCGGGCACCTCGTACATCACGTCGAGCATGATCCGTTCAAGAATTCCGCGAAGCGCCCGTGCGCCAGTTCCCTTTTTCTTGGCCAGACTTGCCAACTCCGCCAAAGCATCTGCAGAGAAATGGAGATCCACTCCTTCCATGGCCATCAGTTTGGCAAACTGCTTGGTCAACGCGTTCTTGGGATCGGTTAATATAATCGCAAGTTGTTCCTCAGTTAACTCTTCAAGCACGGTAATCATCGGAAGGCGGCCGATGAATTCGGGGATAAACCCGTAACCAAGCAAATCTTCGGGTTCAACGTACTGAACGACCGATCGAGGCTCAATGGTGACAAAGTCCAATCGGGAGTCATTCGCCCGAAAACCCATCACACGATTTCCAAGACGTCGCTGCACGACTTTATCAAGACCAACAAACGCACCGCCACAGATGAACAAAATGTTG
>JAQGOX010000347.1 GCA_028293365.1 Verrucomicrobiales bacterium
TCTGGAATTTCCGTAACAGTACGGCGCTTTCGCACTGTCCCTCGCGTCTTTAATTTTCGCTCCAGAAAGACGATCCCCGCGGGTAAATACTGCCGAATGCGGTATTTTCCCCGACCATAGGAACCGCGTCGGTGAAAAACGTCAAATTCAGGTGTATCCAGATAAAGGCTTTGAACGTGATAGGAGTGATCCAGCGCGGCTACCGCGTTGGCATCCGGTTGCATATGTTCCCGCGCCCATTGTCGAACCTGGGCAGCAAGCGGATGTGGCAAAAGGAACTTGATTTCGTGCGGTGCCTCGGAATAAGAGCCGATCAGCGAAGGCGACGTAACCTGAGAATCTGAATCGAACCGGGCCATTAGATGATTTTAGCGATTGTGAGCGAAAAAATGCCGTTATTTCCTGAAATAACCAATGCCACTTCCTTCTCAATTTGAACCGCGCACGGTGACATTATGCCTAAATTCACACTTCTCCAGGATTACTTAGCAGATCCCGGCAGCCAAGGGAATCAACTTCGTTACAATTGTTACAATAACGTTACCAGCCTCAGCCAGTGCGAAACGGGTTAAATTACTAATCATCGCTGATAAGACACAGCACCCGAGGCGAAGTTACAGAAAAAAACACCCAGTCGAGGTCTGGGTTAGCGGCGAGGACCTCTTCTGTCCCGTTCGTCTGCGATTAGAATATTGATCACGAGCCAAAAACCGCCTCCTGCGGCGGCAATAAAACAAAGCATCGCAAGGCCGGGATACCCCAGTATCTGAAACTTGGTATCCACCTGCATCAATAGTGAAGCACCAACAATCAGCGCTGCTAAAACGAGCCCCATGGTGATCCGATTCGCAATCTTCTGAAATCCCTGCAACAACAGGTTCGCCTCGGTAAGGTGAATCTTTGCTTCGAACTGGCCGGCCGCCAGAGTGTCCATGATCTTATTCGCACGACTCGGCAATCCGCCGATGAATTCCTTCATTTCGATCATCGAAGTGAAGAGCTTCCCGGCGCTCATATGCTTGCGCATTTTACGATTTACCATTTCGGTGACATGGCGGCGAACTGCATCGTTCGGATTAAAGTCCGGATCGAGAGATTTACCGATTTGATCCAGTTGCAAAAGTGTCTTGCCCAACAGCGTCAACTCAGTCGGCACATACAGCCCATTTTCGCCAGCCGAACGTCCCAATTCCAGAATTGCTTTGCCAACGTCCATCTGGCCGAGCGTGTTATTTCGTTGCTCGGCCACAAGGATGGAAATCCGCCTGCGAAACTCCACTTCATCAAACTTGCTTGTAGTTTCACTGACGCTGATTGCCAAATCCGCGGCAACATCGGACTCTCCTTCACTAACAGCCACCAACAATTTCAAAAGCTGCTCCTGCATGGCGGGACTAATCCGACCGACCATGCCGAGGTCAAGCAATGCGACCTTGTTATCTTCCGTCAGGAAAACGTTACCCGGATGGGGGTCGGCGTGAAAGACACCATCGACAAGCACCTGCTTGAGGTACGCCTTAAATACCTGATCTGCGAGCGCGCATCCGTCGATATCCAAATGGATCAATGGGCTCATGGAAGTGATTTTGCGGCCCGTTATATATTCCATGGTGAGAATACTCCGGGTCGAATAATCTGGTATCAATTGCGGAACTTTAATTTGCGGGAACTCCTCCAGGTTCTTCTTTATCGCCACCATGTTCGAAGCTTCACGCCGGTAATCCAGCTCCTGAATGAGCGTGCGTTGAAATTCCTCAAATATTTTGACCAACTGATATTGCCGGCCGAATTCGGTCTTGTTCAGCAGATTGACGATCTCCTCGATCACTTCCAGGTCTTCGGCAATTTGTTTCCGAATATCGGGCCGCTGAATTTTCACCACGACCGCACGCCCGTCCCGCAGCGAAGCTCGATGCACCTGACCGAGCGATGCCGCAGCCAGCGGTTCTTTGTCGAACGAGGAAAACGCCTTCGAAATACGCGCACCCAGCTCCTGTTCGACTATGCGTTCAACATCCTCATATGGAAACGGCTTTACCTGGTCCTGAAGGCGCGCCAGGGCCTTCAGATATCGATCTGGCAAAAGATCTGGCCGGCTCGACAGGATTTGGCCAAGCTTTACATAGGTGGGTCCCATTCGCTCAAGATCATCAGCGAGATCCTCGGGCCGAATTTGAGCAGGATCTGAGCTGCCCTGACCGGCAGCTTGCTCCAGTGGTTCGTCAAGGCCAAACTCCTCTACCACATCGGAACGGCCGTATTTAAGAAACAGACCGGCGATGTCTTTGTAGCGTTTTAAATGATGTGGCGCAATTTTCATGGGGCGGAAATCTGAACACTCCTTATGCTCACTGCCACCCACACTACAGTTTTCGCACGTTTAATCAAGATGGGCGCCCCCGATATTAAAAAGCATCCGAGATTTCGTTCCCTTACATTGACCTGCGCCGTCCAGCTTCCCGCTCGCGCGGCAGAGTGGGATCTTCCCGTGGTTATGCGATTGTCATTATTATCCGGTCTGGCCATTATGCACCTATGTTCAGCAGCGATTATTCTTGTCTGCGTTTGCTCAATTTCTTCTGGCTGTTCCTTTTCCTTTCGCGGGTTTCGGCGAGCACCCTGATTTATTCGAGTTACCTCGGCGCCGAAGGAAACGATTCGGCCGTCGCGGTCACGCGCGGGCCGGATGGTGCGATTTACATTTTAGGAAACACGCGATCCTCGACCTGGCTTACGAACAGCACCTCGGTGCTTTCCGTCAACGCCAATCCCGAACAAGGAGTATTCATTGTAAAGCTGGATGGCACGACCCACGGTTTGATTTATCGGACCGCCATATCCGGAAACGTCGAGGAAACGGCCCTTGGTCTTACTGTCGATAGTAATAATCGTCCTCTAATTGCTGGAACAACTACCTCCTCAACATTACCAGGAATCGGATCGATCGCTGAAGCAGGAAGTAACATTTTCCTGCTGAGGCTGGCCGCCGATGGAAAGACGATTGAGCTCGGACGCATTTTTGGTGGTGCGGGCGACGACACACTCACTGCGTTTAACACCGAGGCGTCTGGAAATGTCATCATAGCCGGAAAAACTGATTCCCTGGATTTCGCTCCCACAAGCGGAACCGGCTCTCTATTCATCGCGCGAATTTCTTCAGCCACCGGCGCGATATTAATTTCAGACCGATTTGGGGGAAGTTCAGACGATCTCATTACCTCTATCTGCGCGAGTTCCAACAATGACATCATCTTCGGTGGCTATACAGATTCCGAAGATTTCCCGGCCA
>JAQGOX010000372.1 GCA_028293365.1 Verrucomicrobiales bacterium
GAAGCTGGCAACCGCGCCCAAATGTACAGGCCTCCCGTCGCGGGTTCCCATTCGACGGACTCGGGAAAATGTGAACGGATTGCTTCCTCCATTACCGCAGCCTTCCGCTGATAGCGCGATTTAAGATTCGGTAGATGCGCTTCGTATTTTCCGGAAGCCAAAGCGGCCCGAACCAGTTGCTGCAATAGGTGCGAGGTGCCGAAATCGTGATTGCCTTTGACGCGCAGCACGGGCTGCACCAACGCGTGAGGTAGATATCCAAAACCGACCCTTACGCCTGTAGCGAATGGTTTGCTATAGGTTCCGGCGAAAATGACACGCTTATCTGCACCGACAGATCGCAAGGCAGAGTGGACTACTGCACCGGAAAACTGCAATTCACGGTAAGCGGCATCTTCGAGCAAATAGATGGGGTGGCCGGCGTCTTTTTCAAAGCGCCGCAACAGCTTTAGCATTGCTTCCTTTTTCGCAGCAGAAGTCGTAACGCCAGAGGGATTTTGGAAGTAGCTGACCAAATAGAGCATCTTGACGCGAGGCAGGGAGCCCTCTTTCTTCAGGCGCTCCAGCACTCGCTCGAGAGCGGTCAGGTCCAACCCATCCCTATCGAGTTTCACACCGCGAGCCTCAATAGCATGACTCTGCAAAATGCTCAGATAAACAAAATAGGTTGGATCCTCCACCAGAACGATATCACCAGCATCGCACAGGCATTCCGTTAGCAAATAAAGGAATTGCTGCGAACCATGCGTGATCAGGAGGTTTTCGTGGTTGTACGTTCCTTTCGCGACACCGTCCAAATGCTCCATGCGACGAACAGTCAGATTGCGCAGATTCAGATCGCCAGCGGTGGAACCATATTGAAGGGATGCCCGCGCGATTTTGGGCTCCGCAAGGAGATCACGGAGCAATTCGGCGCTGGCTTCAATGGGCAGCGAAGCATTGTCGGTAAAACCGGCGGCAAGTGAGATTAACTTGGGCCGATCGAGAGCCAGTTTCATCAGCCATGAAATCGGCGGATCAATCGTCCGTTCGGCGAGCTGTGATAAGCCTTGGTTGCGCATTAAATTATTTCCAATCACAAAGGGAATCGACATAGGCGGCCGAACCGTCGCGGAGCCAGCCGTCGAGTTGGGCCTGGTCCTTCAGTTGTTGTCCCCTTTGTCGCGGGACAGCAATAAAACGATTCTCCAGTTCCGGGAGCGCGGTCATGTCGCCCCAAAGTTTTTCGAATTGGGTGACTGGAAAAATATCTTCTTGTCCGTGACCCCAGCGTTTCTTCACGTCTTTAATCGTTAGATAGGTCGGCATGCGCTGACTGAGCTCCCGGATGGCCGCTATTACTTTTTCCTGACTTCCTAGATCGGCGCGGGTCAATGAAAACGCGGCGAGCAGTTTATCGATGTGGATCCAGGTGGTCATCGAATTGTAGTAAGATAACTGGAATTCATCTTCCTCATGAGGCATGGCAAGGCCTTCGACGAGACGAACCTTTCCATCCACTCGCGCGAGGCCGCCGCCGCGATCATCAATGCGCCGGGTGATCATTTCGAAACTGAGGCAGGCATCGGTATCGATATGAACGCCGAGCAGTGCGGGATCGAGATCGGCGCCCAGCGTGTCGATATTGTGCAACAACAAATGCTTCAGTTGGGGACGTTCCCGCAGCAGCGCGTGCAGAACTCCGTTGCGCAGCATGTTTGGAATCTCGAACCAATGTCCAACTGGATGCAGACATTGCAAAGGGGTGTTGTTCGTATAATCAGTTGCTTCACCCTGTTCGCGAGCCCATTTAATCAGAGCGGCGTGGGCACTGGTCCGCATCTTTTGTTTTTGCTCATCGAGGGCCTGATGAGGCATTTCTTCCCACGCAAAACGCAGATCACGGACCATCGGAACCAGCCTCTGTCCCACCGATTTTCCCTGGGAGAGATAGAGCGGCCCGGAATAACCGTAATTATGCTCGCGCCGGAGAGAAGCTTCGGTGGGACCATGGGTCAAATAGCTCGTCGTCACCACATGCGGCACCGCTACGCCGGAGAGGCGGCTGGTGCGACGGCTCTTCGCCAGATGCACTTCCAGAAAGGCGCGATGCACTCCGGCGAATTTACAAAATGGGTGAAGTGCTTTGACGACTCCCGCTCCCTGCGTCCAGCGGCTGCCGGCACCGGCAGCGAGGGTAACGACGGCAGCTTCTCCTTTGGCCAGCGCTCGGCGGCCCAACTCACGGAATTTGTCCGGAATCGATTCGGTCGCATCAAATACATCGCCCGGTTCCACATCGCGGATGGTCGTATTTGGAGCGAGGCGGTTTTGCGCGAGACCAATGCGGGCGTTTTTTAAATCCGACCGAATTTGCTCATGCTGCACCGGATCAAATCCATTTTGTTCGAGCAAGGTCGCCAGCGTTTGATTGTGTCCCGCATCGGTTTTGACATGGGGGAACAGACGATCGAACAAAACCTGAACCATGCCCCGAAGCTCGGGTTTGTTACGGCAGGCGGCTCCGAATTTATCGAGTTCCGCGCGGCGCAAGGCCGGGAGATTCCGCACATCAATGCGAAGTAATTCGGGAACGACCATCGCATAATAGCCCGAGGGCAATAGCGCATCGCCAGCTTCCAGGAACGCAGCGCAGGTTCCGTTCTGATTGATGGCGAAATCGTAAACGACCGGATCCATCGCGAAAGGAAGCGCATGCTGCAATTCGCGTTTTACGGTCAACATGATTTCCTGGAGGCGCGTTTGGGCTTCGGCTTTGCGCTCGGGTGCAAAAATAAATCCCATGCCGCCCCCGGACATTCCCCCCAGCATCCAGAATCCCCAGAATGATTCACCGAACTCGGCACGAACTTTATTGATGAGCGTTTCGGTATAAAACGTACTCGCCCAGGGAATAATTGTTTGCAGCGGTCCAAAAAAGTTGCGCGTCGTAACCTCACCGATCTTGCGAATGTTATCGCTTTTGAGCGCTGCCAGAATTTCATCGAGAATTCCAAGCGCTTCTTTGCGTCCTTTCCATTCGCGCTCGGATCGCAGTAAATACTTTTCGGTGACCATTTCAAGAATGGGCCCCACGTTTTGCGCCATGCCGCCATGGACGAGCACGAGCGATTCCTGCAAGTGTTGGCGAACCGATTCAGGGGCTTCCCGATCACTAAGAATAGTGTGTTTGGGCAGGAGACGACCGCGGCTGATTCCGAATTCCGGATCTCCTTCACTTGCGGCGACACCCTCGATCAATTTCATGCCCGGCCAAACGCCACCGGAGTCCTGCCAGCCGCCGCCCGACCCGCCGATCCATTCTCCCAGAATTGCACGCGCGGCAACGAGGCGTCGTTCGCTTTCCTGCAACGGCCCAGTCAGCGATTTTGCCTGCCCTGTGGCCCGCATGCAGACAGAAATCAGTGATCCCAAAAGATTCGTTGATACCGCCAGACGGGAGCCTTTGGGGATATCATTCACGTTGCTGACTATCTCGAGGCCCATGCCCGGGCCGATCATTCGTTCGAGAAGCTGGGCAAGGCTCTGTCCCGAATTTTCCAGCCCCGGTGGAACAATTCCCGATGCGATGACTGCTGCTTTCAGCAACCCGAGATAATCTTTCGCGAAATCGAATACGTCAGCGAGATCGGTAATATCGGCCGTTGCGCCGAGATCCACACTCGCAAGGCGGAGCAGAGGTTCGTCGATGACTCGGAGATAGGCTTCGACCGGCGGCTTCGGAATCGGATCGCGGCCTTTGACTCCGAGATCGATGGAAACGTTGAGCACGCGAGCGCCTTCGGGGAAGTCCATTCCGAGAAAGAAAATGTCGCTCCAGGCGCTGTGGGAAAGATCCATTCGGACCGGGG
>JAQGOX010000384.1 GCA_028293365.1 Verrucomicrobiales bacterium
TTCCGACCCCCTTGTGGAGCCCTTCAGGATCACACCCCGGCTTCATCTCCGTTTCCTCTGCGATCTCCTGTTCACTATCCCTGTTCCATTTCGTGTCATTTCGTAAATTTCGTGGGCAATTCTCTCAACGATCCACATCCACCCTGAAAAGAACTTCGGCCCATTTTCCGGGTATTTCGCGTAGTCCGTGGTTAAACCCCTCCTTTTTTTGTTACCCTTGGCTTCCTTCTGTGGCCACGGACTTTTGGGGCCTGTCTGCAATGGCGGTGCCGACTTGCTGATGATGACGATTTGCGGAGACTTGCTTGTGTTTTGCCCCAGGACTTTTATACTTCACTGATGAACTTTCCGCTCACTGCTTACATTGAAGCTGCCTTGGAGTTGGCTTGTTATGACAAGTTGGAAGATGGTTCGTTTTCCGGCGAAATTCCCAAGCTGAAAGGGGTTCTGGCGTTCGGAAAATCACTGCGCGGATGCGAAATCGAACTGCGCTCAACTTTGGAGGATTGGATTTTGGTCGGCTTGAGGCTGGGACACAAACTGCCGGTTCTCGCTGGAATTGATTTGAACAAGGCTCAAAATGGCCGCGTGGCGAGCGCTTAAGCGGCGCGAGTTCATACGTAAACCCCGCGCGCTCGGATTCGAAGGTCCCTTTTCCGGCACGCGTCACCAGTTCATGCTATTAAGACAGCACCGCCAAACAATTCCGACTAACTCCGAATATTCGGTGCCTCAACTGCGGCTGCTTGTCCGCCAGGTCGAATCGATCCTCGAACGTCCGATCACTTTGGATGATTGGAACTCGTTGTGATTCGATTTCAAGGCAAGTGGGCAAATGATCGAAGATTTAACGCTTTTTCTTCCAATCAATCCTGACTTACCGCCGAGCAGGCTTTTTCTTCCTTACCTTCGTTACCTTCTGTAAAACATCCGCCCCCCTTGTGGAGCCCTTCAGGATCACTCCCCGGCTTCATCTCCGTTTCCTCTGCGATCTCCTGGTTCCACAGTCCTTTGTTCCTTTCGTATCATTTCGTGAATTTCGTGGGCTATTCCCTCAACGATCCACATCCACTCTGAAAAGAACTTCGGCCCATTTTCCGCGTATTTCGCGTGGTCCGTGGTTAACCCCCTCTTTCTTCGTTGCCTTCCCCGACGTTTTGTAAAACATCCGATGACCACTCACCCCTTCCGATCCTATCGTTTTTAGCGTTTCAGTTTTTCAGTTTTTTAGCATTTTCCGACAATTCCCCATCCGTGCTATCAGCTCCATCCGCGGTCAAAACTTCCAAAACCGGCAATTGTGCACGTTCCGGCATAAAACTAAGTTCCGCCTTGGAAAACATGGCTACACGCGCTCAGTTGGTTCCTGCTCAATCCCATTTCCACCGTCCAGTTCGCCCCAAAGAAATCCTTGCTGCGAATAAATCCAAGCAACTATTGTCCATCAACGAATCCTAACAATGATTTGTTTTATGGCTTGCATTTAGCACTCACACTCGCTATTACGGGTTCTGTTGGTGCCGGTTCTTTGACATTTGAATCAGATCCGTCGGAAATTGTGCCTGAAAACAGGCGCGACCCACGGCGACGTCTTCGGGCTTCGCCAGATGTTCTCTGCCTTCATGGTGGAAGTACCTTTGGCGAAGATCGAACTCCGCTGCTTTTCCTCCAGGAGTTTTATCTGCTGACACCTACGAGTAGCACTGTTTTCCTCTCCCAATTCGATTTTAGCTTTCCCGTCCTGTGGCTGCGGCGATCGGCGTGTATGGAAACACGATCCCGCACACTAATCACAATCGGAGACACGTAAAGACACGATCATCGTGTCTCTAAAACACGATAAACCCCAGCAAAACACGTTAATCACGATAAAACACGATCAATAATTTTCCGTCGGGCCGAGCTAATTCCCGGGCTTGCAGCCCTGTTATGCGTCGCCCTCCTCCGTTTCCTCTAACGCTACGGTAATCCGTCCACCTCAAAGCCCGTAGAACATCGTAGGGCCCATTTCTCAATCACATGATTGACTCCGCGCGTCCAAATATTCGAAACTTGAACTATGTCCGTTCCCACATTAACACGCATCGCCAGTTTGAAAACGGTGTCCGACTTTCGCAGACTGATGTCCAGCCTGAGCATTCAAATTCCGTGCGATGACAAGATCGAAACCGGCAGTGCCTCGCCATTACTTCAACCCGTTCAACATCAGAGCTTAAACGGAAAGCAAATCGGAAATCGTTTCGTAGTCCAACCGATGGAAGGCTGGGATGGTACCACGACCGGTGGGATAAGCGAGGAAATGCTCAGACGATGGGGTCGCTTTGGTGAAAGCGGCGCGAAAATCATCTTCGGCGGAGAGGCGATGGCTGTCCGCCCTGATGGCAGGGCGAACCCAAACCAGCTTATCCTGAATCGGGAAAATCAACCGGGGATTTCCGCGCTTCGCGATGCATTAATCAACTCTCATAAAGCGCTCTACGGATCCACCGATGATTTGGTGATCGGCTTTCAACTGACTCACTCCGGCCGTTTCTGCCGGCCGGCCGACAAAAAACGTCTGGAGCCGCGCATCGCCTATCGGCACCCGATTCTCGATTCCAAATTCGGAATTTCCAGCGACGAGTCAATCTTTTCGGATGATGAAATCGAAGAATTAATCGGTGATTATGTGACCGCGGCTAAAATCGCAGCCGATATGGGCGCTGATTTTGTCGATCTCAAGCATTGTCACGGCTACCTGTTGCACGAATTCTTGAGCGCCCGATCGCGTCCCGGTCGTTTTGGTGGCTCCTTCGAAAATCGAACGCGGATTCTCCGCGAAATCGTTGCTCGCATCCGCGAGAGCGGCAATTCAATTGAAATCGCGGTCCGGCTGAGTGCTTTTGACATGGTGCCGTTCAAACCAGATCCGACGCGAGCCGAACCGGGGAAACTCGGCCCCGGAATCCCGGAGGACTTTTCGAATTTCCTTCCCTACACGTGGGGATTTGGCGTGAACCAACAGAACCCCGTCGAACCTGACTTCACCGAACCGCTTGAATTCCTAAAATTGTGTCGTGAGTTGGGCGTCAAATTGGTGAATCTCACAGCCGGCTCCCCTTATTATAATCCGCACATTCAACGTCCAGCCGCTTTTCCTCCATCGGATGGCTATCAGCCCGCGCATGACCCATTGATTGACGTCGCGCGCCAACTAAATGCGGTCCGCGAATTGAAGCAGCGTGCGCCAAAAGATCTCATCATCATCGGCTCAGCCTACAGCTATTTGCAGGAATTTTTACCCCACGTTGCCCAGGCCGCGATCAGGGACGGCTGGACCGATCTCGTCGGAGTCGGCCGAATGGCGCTCAGTTACCCCGCTTTTTTGGCCGACGCAGCCTCTGGTCAAAATCTCGAAACAAAACTGATTTGCAGAACGTTTAGCGATTGTACAACGGCACCGCGCAATGGACTCAAAAGCGGTTGCTACCCTCTCGATAAATACTACACGACCAAACCCGATAATCAGCAACTCAAGGAAATAAAGCGCGCGAATAAAGGGTAAAATCCTTGAACGGTTTTTCCATCTGGCCCGGAATTAAGCATTCCAGAACGTACCGCATCACGGTGGTTTTAAATCTGCTGAGGCGCGCTTTCGCCCACTAAACCCTGGGAAAGCTGCGCCTCATTTTACATTCTCTCGATAAATCACCTGCTTTTTTATCCAGGTAATGGTTTATTGAAAACAATGACTGGAGTAGTGCCAAGTGATTTAGGACGCGTTCTTGCGGAGACCCGGGAGCTTTCGCGTTCATATCTGGTTGGCGGATGCCTTCGTGACTGGCTGCTTGGCCTGCCTCAGAAAGACTTCGATATTGAAGTCTTTGGTATTTCTTACGAATCACTTGCCAGCGCGCTTTCAAAATGGGGTAAAACCGATCTGGTCGGGCGCTCATTTGGAGTGGTGAAGCTAACAACCGCTTATGCAACCTACGATTTCACCATCCCTCGCCGCGACTCCAAGTCCGGGCCAGGGCACAAAGGTTTTGAAATCTTGTTCGATCCCACGATCACGCCCGAACAGGCCGCCTCGCGACGCGACTTTACAATCAACGCCCTCATGTACGATCCCCGCGCGGATACGTTGCTTGACTTTTTCGGTGGTGAAACCGATTTGCAGAATCGAATTCTGCGACATACCAGCCCAGCCTTCAGTGAAGATCCTTTGCGCGTGTTGCGAGGCATGCAGTTTTGCGCGCGATTCCGCCTGACGGCAGCGCCCGAAACCCTGGCATTGTGTCACGAAATGCGCGCTTCCTTCCGGGAATTGCCCCGGGAACGTGTCCGGGAAGAGTGGTTCAAATGGGCTTCGCGAAGCGACGTCCCGTCGATGGGCCTGCATTTTCTGAGCCGCAGCGGTTGGATTGACTTTTTTCCCGAGATTCGGGCGCTTCAAGGCACTCCCCAAGACCCGGATTGGCATCCCGAAGGCGATGTATTCACCCACACATGCCACTGCTGTGACGCTTTGGCCACGTTGCCGGGATGGAAAGCGTCCGATGAAGAATCGCGCATCGTTTATATGCTCGCCGTCCTCGCGCATGATTTTGGCAAACCGGCCACAACCTACGGCACCATCAAAGACGGGCATAACCGCATTGTATCTCCGGGGCACCAGGAGGTGGGCGTGCCCATTGCGGAGGAATTTTTGAATCGCATCAATGCGCCCATAGCGATTCAGGAACGGGTCGTGCCGCTCGTGGCAAATCACATGGCTCATATGCAGGCGGTCACAGATAAAGCGGTTCGTCGTCTGGCCAAGCGCCTTGAACCGGAAAATATCGAGGGGCTCTGCCATATTATTGCAGCCGACTATATGGGTCGTCCCCCAAAACCGGTCACGTTCCCGGATGCAGTGGTTCTCCTCAAGAAACGTGCTTCTCAACTACAAGTGAATGAAAAGGCCTTGAAACCGGTTTTGCTCGGTCGGCACCTCCTCGAACTCGGAATGCAACCGGGCCGTTCTGTTGGCGATATACTCCTGCGCGCCTATGACGCCCAAATCGACGGCAAATTCGAAGATCTGGAAGGCGCTTACAAATGGCTTGCCGAGGAAAAAATCGAACTGCCAACGCTGGTGCTGGATCAATTGCTCGAACGTGCCGGATAAACTCAGTCGTTGAGCGGAGTATTTTATTTCTTCGCATTAACGATTCGATCCAGGGTCGGATAATTGTTCAGAATCGCTTCGACCCATTGGCGGTGAAAAACCGGGTCGATCTCTTTAATAGATTTGGATAATCCTTCAAAACGCTCGCTCGTCAGAGTCGATTGCGCTGGATTCCTGCGATAGAGTTCATCCCAATCCGCGATGACACTACTAAGACTTGTTTCGCTGCTGCGCGAACT
>JAQGOX010000401.1 GCA_028293365.1 Verrucomicrobiales bacterium
ATGCCACTTTCCACACCAGCCCGCAGGTTGGCCCAAAATGCCTGATGTGTTTCTGCACTGGGAAATTGGCAGGAGATTCCAATAATCGCGAGGGAGTCCTTGAGATAATCCGGTCCAGCGCCCGAAGCCTCGCCCCCTCTTGGAGAGGCCTCCAACGGTCTCATGCCCGGCCGTGAATCAAATAAGTCCAATCGTTTTTGGCTTGCGAGCTCTGAACCAATCGCGCGCACCGTCGATAGACGGAACAAATCGGTCGCCTTAAAAGGAACTCCAGAAAAACTGCTGATACGCTGAGCCAATATCACGGCAAGCACTGAATCGCCCCCGGCTTCAAAAAATGCATCGGCGGCACCAAGGTTTTCTACGCCCAAGACTTCCCGCCATATTTGAAGAACTCTATTTTCCAGGTCCGATCCATTAGGCGAACGCTCGGCAGGCTTTTGAACTTCAATTTTGCGAGCCGCGAGGTTTTTCCGGTCAATCTTTCCATTTGGCGTCAGCGGTAATTCGCCCAATGGAATAAAAAACGCAGGAAGCATATAATCCGGCAGGTGCGCCTTTAATTGCGGCGCCAAGACTCTTTCCAAATTGGAAACGCGAACCGCCGCGTCACGGGAAGGAACATAATAGCAGATGAGTTGCTTCAAACCTGGATGCTCGCGCACTACGACCACAGCTTTCTCAACGACAGGCAGCCGATTCAACTGACTCTCGATTTCTTCGAGCTCGATTCGATGGCCTCGAATCTTAACCTGGTGATCAACCCGTTCGAGGTACTTGATCGTTCCATCATCTCTCCAGCAGACCAGGTCACCAGTTTTGTAGAGCCGCTCTCCCGGGAGCTCCGGCAACTCGATAAACCTCTCCGCAGTCAGCTCAGGTCGATTCAAGTAACCAGATGCGAGTCCGTCTCCCGCGATCAATAACTCACCCGAAACTCCCACAGGAGCCGGATTTCCAAATCGATCCAAAATATAAACTCGCGTGTTCGCTATCGGCCGGCCGATTCCGATTGGAACATTGGCTTCGATTCGCTGCAGCGTGGACCAAATCGTCGTTTCGGTTGGACCGTACATATTCCATGCATCCATCCTCCCATCGGTAAAACTTCGCGCGAGATCTTCAGGAAGCGCTTCGCCGCCACAAAGAATTTTCACCCTCTCTTCATTGCGCCAGCCACCGTGCAGCAACATTCTCCAGGTCGACGGTGTTGCCTGCATAACGGTCGGGCGCGATTGGTGGATTACCGCCCTCAATCGAGTCGCATCGTTGGTCTGATCCGCCGCACAGAGATAGCATTGTGCGCCCTGAACAAGAGGAAGAAACAGTTCCAGTCCGGCGATATCAAAACTGAGCGTCGTTACCGCCAGAAACCTATCCTCACGCCGCAGTCCGGGCTCATGAGCCATCGACGTTAGAAAATTGGTCAATGCCCGGTGCGGAATCATCACCCCTTTTGGGTTCCCAGTGCTGCCGGAAGTATAAATAACGTAGGCGAGATTTTGCGGCGTGTTTCGCCGCTCCAACGACCCTCGGCTGCCAGCGACCTGCTCAATTTCCGGCCAATGTCCATCGACTTCGACAATCGTCCGCTGGCTGCCGTTCCGAGAATCTGCCACCCACACTGCCACTCTTTCTCGTAAATGGGTCTGAGTCACGATAACCGCCGCGTGACTGTCTTTGAGCATGAAGGTCAACCTTTCAGCAGGGTAAGTCGGATCCAACGGCACATAAGCCCCGCCGGCCTTTAGAATTCCCAGCAAGCCCACCATCATATCGAGGGACCGCTGCATACAGATAGCTACCAGGTCATCCGCCTTGACTCCTAAACCTTGAAGATAGGAAGCGAAAACCGAGCTTCGCCGATCCAGCTCTCCGTAAGTCATGGACCGATCCGCAAACTGCAGCGCGATCGCTTGCGGCGTTTCCAGAGCTCGAGCTTCGATCAAATCGTAGACACATTGATCACGTGGATACTCCTTTTTCGTGTTGTTCCACTCACCGCGAATTTGTCCCAATTCGACTTCGCTCAGCATGCCGTAGGCCGGCAAAAAAGAAATGGGATCGACAACCACATTCCGCGCCAGCGCAACAAAATGTTTCGCCATCCGCTGAATCGCCGCGTTTGTAAATAGTGCCGCATGATATTTGAAGTTCAGGTCAAATTCGCCACCTCGTTCAACGACCTCAAGAACCAATTCGTATTCTCCGGTCTGACGCGGACTATCAAGCAGCTTTAAAGGAAAGTTTTCTTCATATCGGCTCTCAAAATCGTCGGCGGCCAGAAAACTCTGATATTCGAAAGCCACCTGAAACAATGGATTTAAACTCTCCGAACCAGTCAGACCAAGCACTCTAACCATCCTCGGAAATGGATAGGCCGCGTGATCCACTCCGTCTGCCATCGTCTCTCGCAACGATTGAAGCAAATCTTTGAAAGTCAATTCCGCCAACCCACGCGTCCGAATCGGGAGCATGTTGATAAAATATCCAACATGACATTCGAACCCCTCGGGCCGAACTTGCGTCGGAACACCCACTATGATTTCAGAGTCTCCGGAATATCGATGGAGCAGAGTTTTGTATAACCCTAGAAACAGGGTTGCGAGGCTCACCCGCTGATTCCGAACAAAACTCCGTAATTCGCTCGCAAACTCCTTCCCAATCGAGACTGTAACGATCTCGCCTTCAGACAGAATTGTGGACGAACGAGGCCTGTCAGTTATCAAATTCAATGCAGGCAAATCGCCGGACATCTGCTTCCTCCAGTAAGATTCAAGTATTTTACCGGATTCTCCTGACAACTGCATCCGTTCCCATTCAACGAAATCGCTAAAACTCCTGGAACCGGCCTCCGGTTCTGGCTTCAGGCCTTTGGAGATTGCGAGATACGCGTCGAGCAGAGTCTGCAGGAGCGGAATTGCTGACACTCCATCCACAACCAAATGATGCATCGCGATCAATAATATCGACTCAGCCTGCGAACTATGGACCAAATGAAACCGGACCAAGGGACCAGTCTCCAAATCGAAAGGTTCTTTCAATCGCTGCCGTAAATGGCCCTCGATTGTATCTCCGGAAGCATTTTCAAAACTGGTTTCTTCAAGAAGGAACGGTGATTCAGTCGGAATCTGAAAGAGCGAGCCATTCTTCTCTTTGATGCCGCAGGAAAGCAACGGATATTGCTTATTCAGGAATTGGCATGCCTCTCGCAAGATCTCAACATCCAGCTTTCGAAACACCTTGAGGCTAAGAGGAACGTTATAAGCCGTTACTTCAGGATGCATCTTCTGCAGCGCCCATAGACCTTTTTGGCACTCAGATAACGGGTCACCGGATGATGCGTTCGCAGCAGTTTGTTGGACTAAAAACAACTCTTTCGTGCCCCCTTGCCCGGCCATTCTCGACGCAAGGAATTCGGAAAGATTTTCAATCGACGGATATTGCATCAAGTCGCGCAGACGAATCGAAACACCAAAAGACCGGCCCAGTCCTTGCGCCAGTCTCAAGCTGGCTAGCGAATCGAGGCCGAACTCCATGAAGTGCTTCCGGCAATCGATTGCAGATGCAGAGAGCTTCAATTCCTCCGCAACCCTCAAAGTCAATCCTTCTTGAATCTGTTCCCTAATCGATTTTGCAGAATCGATCACTCGAGAGCTCACCACTTCATCGTCCAGCCAGTACGCTTTGGTTTCGAAGGGATAAGCTGGTAGGGAAACGCGGCGTGGAGACCTTCCGCCATAGAATTCCTTCCAGGGCACGGTGCCGCCCACAATCCAAAGACGCGCCGCAGCTTCCAGG
>JAQGOX010000633.1 GCA_028293365.1 Verrucomicrobiales bacterium
GCAGTTCCAGCGACAACTCCGAAGCCTAGGACGGCCGCAATTAGGGCCACAATCAAGAATACTATTGTATAATGTAACATAACGTTTTCCTTGTTTCCGATTTGTTTTCCAGTTCGCCCTTCTCTGGCAGTGCGGGCGTCGATTTCGGACCCGCCTCAGATCAGCCAACTGTCTATAAATACAGTTGCACAGAGGTGCAGGATGTCATGTCCCGCAAACCCTGATTAGGCCCTGAGAGGAATGCAGTTAAGAGAAGCGAACGAAAAGCCCAGCTCGTCGACGGAGAATGCCCGTACGTTGCTGATGTGATACTTAAAGAATTATTTCCCGAGGATTCCCACTTCGCGCAGCCATCGCTCTACCTGACCCGGCCACTGGGTAACCGGTTTTTCGCTTTTGCGAAGGCCATATCCATGGCCGCCGCTGGGATAGAGGTGAAGTTCCGCAGGCACCTGCGCCTGAGTCAACGCAATATAATAGTCGATGCTGTTGTTTACTCCCACACCGTCGTCCTGAGTCTGGACGATGAACGCTGGCGGTGTATTCGCCGTCACTTTTAATTCTTTCCGCAACAAATGGTTGTCACCTTTGGCGGAAAGATAAGCGGGGTACACGAGCACCGTAAAGTCCGGGCGGCAACTCGATGAATCTGCTTCATCCATGGATTCGTAGCTGCGTTTTTCATTATTCGTGCTGAGGCTGGCGGAGAGGTGTCCACCGGCGGAGAAACCGAGCACACCGATATGTTTTGGATCGAGATTCCACTCTTTGGCGTGCTGGCGAATCAGACTGAGAGCTCGTTGAGCATCCTGCAATGGTGCAACGTAGTCGGCCTGGCCGGCACGAGGCGGCACGCGGTATTTCAGCAAACCGGCGGTAATGCCGATCGAATTTAACCACTCGCAAACCTCGGTTCCTTCGAGATCCATTGCGAGGATGTGATAGGCGCCGCCCGGACAGACCAGAACAGCGGGGCCCGCCTTTGATGGAGTCGAAGATGGGGTATATAGGGTGACGGTCGGCTTCGTCACGTTGCCCAAACGGATCACTCTCCTGCCCGCGACCAGGCCGTCGCGCTCGCTGGTTGTATCTTTTTCTTCAGCCACCGGCTCGTGATCGCCGGGTGCTCCTTTCGGCCAAAGCAGAATCGGCTTCAGTTCGCCAGCCTGTAAAAGCGGCATCGTTAAAAAGGGAATAAGAAACGCAAAGCGCAATCGCAAAATGAAGTTCATCGTGATATCAAATCGCAATGTGCCCTCGCAGGCAAAATCAAATCGCGAGAAGCTTCCGCTTGTTTTCCAGGCGTTAAGCAGCGCATTCTTTTCGGATGCCGCCGGCCTCTTTGAAAAAAATAGTCACGTTCTGCGATTCCTTGTTAAATACCGCACAATTTGCGGACTGGCCAGGTGCGCAGAATGGATTGCAAATCGAGAATAGCGGCAAAGTAAAAAAGGTGGTTGCTGTGGTCGATGCCTCGCTAGCGACGGTGCGGATGGCAGCAGCAGCAGATGCGAATTTGATCCTTGCGCACCATGGGCTTTTTTGGGGACCGAGTCACCCCTGGACCGGTAAGCGCTATGAGTTGCTGCGACTGCTGCTGGATCGTGACATTGCGCTTTATAGCTCGCACCTGCCGCTCGACGCTCATCCGCGTATCGGGAACAACGTTCTGTTATGTCGCGCTCTCGGTTTTAAAAAGCTGGAGCCCTTTTTCCTTTCAAAGGGTCAGATGATTGGCTGGAAAACTCAATTAAAAATCAGTCGTGCCGAATTGGGAACACGATTGACAAACGTGTTGGACAAGGCGCCAGTGATTCTTCCAGGTGGCGGCGAACAGTGCTGGCGCATTGGCGTGGTTACGGGTGGGGCGGGCGACGAATTGAAAGTCGCGTCGGACGAGTCTGTGGATACATTTATTACCGGTGAGGGGCGTCATTGGACTTACGCGCTGGCCGAAGATCTGGGGCTGAATGTTTTCTACGGCGGACATTACGCGACCGAAACGTTCGGAGTGAAAGCGCTGGCGGCAGAGATTTCGAGACAATTCAAAGTCCCCTGGGAATTTCTGGATCACCCTTCGGGATTGTAAGGGAGTTCTTTGTGGAATGCCGATTCTGAGAGTCAACCCAGAGCTGTTTTCGCTGGATTGATGATTCAAATGGTTTTCCCCAGTTTCGAATACCAGGCAATGCTGCGTACAGAATTGCGTGGTAGGCCCTCTGTGGAAGGAATCGGCGCATCCAGCGAAATAGAATCGCGTCCATCGTCGCGGGAACGCGTAATGGCGGATTATTTCGCTCGATCGTTCGAATAATTGTCCGCGCGACCGATTCAGGCGTTGCGAAGCTGCGTTTCATCAGTTTCTCGATAAAGGATCCCATGCATAAATAATGTGTATGGTAGGCATCCTTCTCCTCCGCCAGACCTTGAGCACTCGCCGTGGTATAGCGAGTGTGCGTAAATCCTTCCGAGCGAATAAACCCTGGTTCCACAAGCGACACTTTGATTTTCCAGGGCCGCACCTCGTACCAGAGAGCTTCACACGCGCCTTCCAGTGCAAACTTTGAGGCGCTGTACAATGCCATCGTGGGCATCGCCATCATTCCACCGACCGATGAAATGCTGATAATACGTCCCCCGCGTTTTTGGCGCATTCCGGGAAGGACCAGACGGATGAGTTCCATGGGGCCATTGAAGTTGACGCTCATTTCATCCCGATCATCCTGTTCGGTAAAATGCTCGACAACCGAACGGTAGGCGATGCCGGCGTTATTAATGAGCACGTCAACTCCATTCCATCGTGCGTTCGCTTCATCGATCACAGCCTGGCGTTCATATTCGTTGGTGACATCGAGCGGCCTGAGCCAGACATCATCAGCGGGAAGAATCTGCTGGTCTTTAAATCTGGAGAGAGAAGCCGCCCGGGCGGTGAGAATCAGGCGCACTCCGCCCCGCGCAATGAGGTCTCGGGCAAGCGCCAGACCAAGACCCGTTGTCGCGCCAGTGATCAGAATGACCCGATGATTTCCCGCGCGCATGGTGACACAAAACTTTAACCAAAATTGGTCACAGGAGCAAACTATTGCGTAACGCTGGAACGATATTCCACCGCAACAGATGGATTCCCAAATTCCACACCGGGTTTGGCCTTGACGCTCGGGGCCGCCGCAAGCAAAGTATTTAAGCCGGTTGCGGCCTGCCAGCGTAGCTCAGTTGGTTAGAGCGAGGGACTCATAAGCCCTAGGTCGCCAGTTCGATCCTGGCCGCTGGCACCATTCCCAACCTCAGCAAATCCAGTATTTTCAATAAAATACACAGTCCAACCGCGCAGTTTGATCCCCTATTCAGTCAGTGGCTCCTGGTTGCAGCGCTCCTCACCTCACTGCTCCCGCTCGCCCGCGCCAACGATCTCGATTTGAAAATCGAAGAGCGGATGAAGGAGCATCATATTCCTGGATTGGCATTCTCAATCGTAAAAAAGGGCGTAATCACTCGAATTACAATGATCTGCCGGGGTTTGAAGTTTCACGTAAATTGAGCCGCGAGACATTCATCGCGGCCTTAAGTCAGCACCCTTTGCTCTCCCCGTCCGGCGAAAAGTTCTACTACAGCAATTCCAACTTTAATCTTCTCGGCTATGTCATCGAAAAAGTGAGCGGAATGGATTATTGGAGCTTCATGGCTCGCAAGGTTTACGACCCGCTCAAAATGAATTCCACCCGGCAGCGTGACACTCGCGAGATCGTGCGCGGCCGCGTCACTGGCTACGAAGTCGGTGACGGAAGAGTGAGTAAACGGGACGAATGCGACCTCACGGACGTATTCTCGGCCGGAGCGATGATGAGCACCGTCGAAGACCTGTCAAATTGGGTTCGTGCACTGGAGAAAGGTGAAATCCTGACTGCTGCGAGCAGGGAGAAAATGTGGTCGCCGATGAAACTCAACGTCGATTCTCAGGTTGTCTACCCTGGCATTATCAAGGGCGGCTTCCGTCTTTTGGTAGCAAATTTCAAGTGAGCGAAGCAAACCCACCCGCTGCTCGTTAAGTGTATCGATTCTAGCGCCGAGTTCCTTGTAGGTCTTTTCGATCTGTTTGATGACGCTCTGATACATAATCAACAATCATGCCGAACAACCTCAGCCGCAATAGGTAGCTGGCTTTGTCTCGACATGCTCCATAGTACGGAATGCCACTAGGCGGTTGTCCCCTTCGGCCCGCGCGGAATGCTCTAAGAGCAGCCGTTAGTGGAGCATCGGAATCTGGTTCGGTTTGCCGATCAGTTCGGCGTCGAGGTCGAGGTAAAAATCGAGGCGGCGATTGGCTTCCGCATGATCAATGTCGCGAGCCATCAGGATATAAGTGGCGTAATGGTTCCCTTCCGATTCAACCAGGCTTGCATAAAACCGAGCTAACTCACCGTCGATTGGCTCGAGAGCGCGGGCGAGGACCTGGAACTTTTCGCAGCTCCGCCCTTCGATTAGCGAACAACATACCAAATGATCGATCACTTGATCCCGCTGACCTTTGCGGATGGTATGCATCAATCCGGTGATCCATGGGCTGGGATGAGGTTGGGCGAAAGGAATGCCTCGGCGTTTGAGCAGGGCGAGCACAAGTTGAAAGTGCTGCAGTTCTTCGATCGCGATGGCATTTAATTCTTCGACGCGGTGATACAAATCGCGGTATTTTTCAAGGTTAATTGCGGTAGTTGCTGCTTTCCGTTCGAGGTGCGCGTGATCCACCAGCACGGCCGGTAAATTCGACAGAACTTTTGGCAGCCATTCCCTGGGAAACGTTTTGCGGAAAAGAAGCATCTTCGTTTTTACTGGTTGCTGCGGTTTTTATCGAGAACTCTTGCGCCGCGAAGTCTATCGGGGATTCACTGGCTTTTCGCGAAAAGCTTGAATGGAATTCATTTCATTGGCGTCCAATAAAACCGATTACCAATCAAGTGCGGAGCTACTTTCGATCATCCCTGAACCATGGCAATAATTCGCACGAATTTCGTAACTTTTCCCACTTTCGCGTGTCTCTTAAGACAGAGATGTTCAAGCTTTCCCTGCGGTCCAATTTTATTTCCACGTTCGCCCGCGGCGGAATCAAGGTTCGTTTGTTTTGACCTGCATCCGGAAATCAATCAATCTCAGCGTTTGCTAACATGATTCGGAAAAAACTAATTATTGTCGCGCTGCTTGCTATCGCAAGCCCCTGCTATTCGCAAACCACCGATCGCGCCGTCCGCAGTCTCTCCCTGCAGGAGGCAATTTCGTTAGCCCTTCAGCACAATTTCAATATTCAAATCAGCCAGTTTGATCCGACCGTTTCGCAGTTTAGCATTAGCATCGCGTACGGCGCATATGACCCAGTGATTTCTGCGTCCGGGCAACATAATTATTCGCTGAGTCCTGGAGGCCTT
>JAQGOX010000417.1 GCA_028293365.1 Verrucomicrobiales bacterium
TCTGAAAGCCGACGGAGATTACCTGGCACTTTTGAAACCAGACCTTGGCAAGGCCTCCGAATTCAGTCCGACGTATCCACCGCAGGTAAAAGACTACTCTTATGGTTTTACACAATCTGTCCAAACCAATCGGTTATTGGTCGCTGGTGCGTCGAGTCGCATGTTCGTGCCAGCCAGTGGTGCTCTTGGGGCGTCGTGGACGTCGCTTGCGTTCGACGACACCAGTTGGGTGAAAGGACATTCGGGGATCGGATATCAGACGTCTGTCCCAGGTTTTTTTGTGCGGAATATCAAGTCGGCCGGGCTCGTGAATTCGATTTCCGATGCGGAAGCGCTCATAGCCGCCCCAGCGTCCCAGGCCCAGGTGGTTACTGAATCGAGTGCAGTCCTGAATTATATGGGGACGGGAGGTGGTGGGAATTATGATGGAGATCGTGTGTTTCCGGGTGCACCTTCTGGGGCTGACATCGACGATTTTGTCATCGAGGCAGTCGCGACGATCACAATTCCCAGCGCCGGCACCTGGACTTTCGGGGTGAATAGTGACGACGGATTTTCACTGTCAATTGGATCATTCAGCTCCTCCTATCCGGATCCGCGAGGTCCGTCAGACACATTGGCCACCTTCGATTTTCCATCGCCAGGGGATTACGATTTACGGCTGGTAATGTTTGAGCGTGGCGGCGGCTCCAGTCTCGAACTCTTCGCCGCAAAGGGGGATTTCGCAAGCTGGGATCCCACGGTGTTTCATTTAGTTGGTGACACGGCTAGTGCCGGTCTTACGGTGCGATCTGCTCCGACCGGTGGAAGCAGCGGTTATTCAGGTGCCATTGGCACGGATGTTCAGTCCATTATGAAGGATAAAAACGCTTCGATTTACCTTCGCGAGTCATTTCTGATCAGTGATCCCACGGCGATCAAATCGCTGACTTTGCGGATAAAATATGATGATGGGTTTGTGGCCTACCTAAACGGCGCCGAGATCGCGCGTCGAAATGCTCCCACCGCTTTGACGTGGAATTCCAATGCAACGCAGGCTCATCTTGATTCACTGGCAACCGTGTTCGAAGAAATTAATATCCCGGTTGGAACTCTGCCTTTAGTCGCGGGGCAGAACATCCTGGCGATTCAGGGATTGAATCAAAGTGCGGGTGACGCGGATTTTCTAATCGTTCCAGAGCTGATCGAATACAATACAAGCGCGGCGGATCAATCCCCAAAATTCTTCTCAACGCCAACTCCAGCCCTTCCGAATTTGGGTGGGTTTCTTGCCTTTGTGGGGGACACCAAATTCAGCGTTTCCCGAGGTTTTTATGATCAGCCTTTTGATCTCAGTATCACTTGCGCGACTCCGGGTGCGACCATTCGTTATACCACAAATGGAATGCCACCCAGTGCGAGCACGGGGACACTCTATTCGGGCCCTTTGCATATCACCGGCACTTCGACTGTCCGAGCTATTGCAATTGAGGACGGATACGTGCCTTCGAATGTCGATACGGAGACTTATATTTTTCTCGACGACGTGATTCACCAGGAGCCGACCGGTTCTGTTCCGGGACCCGGTTGGATGCCGAATCTTGGCAACCGATCCGATAGTTACGGAATGGATCCAAATGTCGTCAATAACGCCGCCTACAGCGCTTCGATCAAGAATGATTTAAAAGGTCTGCCTTCCTTTTCGATCGTTACCGATTTAAAGAATTTATTTGATCCTGCCACGGGCATTTATACCAATCCGGGCCAGGACGGAAGAGCATGGGAGCGGCCATGTTCGATTGAATTGATTAATCCAGACGGATCGAAGGGCTTTCAGGTAAATGGCGGATTGCGCATTCGGGGAGGATTCAGTCGCAGCATCGATAACCCAAAGCATGGCCTGCGACTGTTCTTCCGGGATGAATATGGGAAAGCACCTTTAAAATACCCGTTAAATGGATCGGACGGAACCGATACCTTTGACACGATCGACCTGCGAACCTTCCAGAATTATTCCTGGAGTTTTCAAGGAGATCCACGGGGTGTTTTCATCCGCGATCAGTTCGCCCGCGATACTCAGCTCGCGATGGGACAGAACGCGGAACGAGGGAATTATTTCCACCTTTACATCAACGGCCAATATTGGGGGCTCTACAACACCTGTGAACGTCCCGAGGCCTCCTATGCGGAAACTTATTTTGGGGGTGACAAGAATAATTATGATGTGATCAAAGTTGAGGCTGGTCCCTACACGATTAATGCAACCGATGGGAATATGGCGGCGTGGACCCGGTTATATAATGCCGGCCTCGCTGGGTTCGTGAGCAATGCGAGTTACTTCAAGGTACAGGGCCGAAATCCGGACGGAAGTGTGAACCCTGCCTTTGAAAACCTTATCGATGTCGACAATTTAATCGATTACATGCTGGATATTTTTTATGGCGGCAATCTTGACGCTCCGATCTCAAATTTTCTGGGGAACACGAGCCCGAATAATTGGTATGGAATCCGGGACCGGACTGGCACCGCGGGGTTCAGATTTTTCGCTCATGATTCCGAACATACTCTGCTCGACGTAAATGAGAACCGCACGGGCCCTTACACTTCAGGGGACGGCAACCTGCTTAAGAGTAATCCACAATGGATCCTCCAAAAGTTAATGGCCAACCCGGAATGCCGGCTGAGATTCGCCGATCATGTGCAGAAGCATTTCTTCAATGACGGAGCTTTGACTCCGCAGGCCGCGAGCAATCGTTTTATGTTTCGAAAGAACCAGATTGATCGCGCCGTGGTGGGTGAATCAGCACGCTGGGGAGATTCGAAGCGGGAGCCCGCGATTACTCGAACAGACTGGCTCGCTGAGGTTAACCGTATCGTGAACAGCTATATGCCGCAGCGCAGTGGGATTGTGTTAAATCAATTTCGCACGAAAGGATGGCTTCCAACGGTCGCGGCGCCGGTCTTTAATCAATTCGGAGGAAACATCAACAAGGGATTCGCTCTCTCGATGACGGCGGCTGCAGGAACGATCTACTACACTGAAGATGGAAGCGATCCCCGCTCGATTGGAGACACAGTTTCGGCTTCGGCCCGGACGTACTCTGCTCCGATAGCACTGAATGAGAATATTCACATGAACGCGCGAGCGAAAAATGGGACGGCCTGGAGTGCTCTCGTTTCATCTGATTTCGTGGTTATTCAAACGTTCCAGGACGTTATTATTACCGAAATCATGTATAATCCGGCGGGAACGAATTCAATCGATGGCGATGCGTTCGAGTTTATCGAATTGAAAAACACGGGCACGAGCGCCCGGGATTTGAGCGGAGCACATTTCACTAACGGGATTGTATATGGTTTCCCCAATGGGACTGTGATTGGTCCAGGTCGCTTTTTCGTTCTGGTCAGCGATGCTTCTGCCTTCAGCAACCGCTACCCGGGAGTTCATTTTGACGGGGTTTATACCAATAAGCTTTCGAACGGCGGTGAAAACGTGACGCTTGTTCATGCGGCCGGAGCCCTTTTGGCGAGTGCGGCCTTCAGCGACCAAACGCCCTGGCCTCTGTCCGCCGATGGCGGCGGATTTTCTCTCGTGGTGCAAAATCCAAATGCGAATCCCGACCCGGCTAACCCGGCAAACTGGCGGGCCAGTTTTCGAATGGGCGGCTCCCCCGGCGAGGATGATCCGATCGCCAACGTTTCGCCAATCTGGATTACAGAGATACTGACCCATACTGATCCTCCAGACCTTGATTCGATCGAGATTTACAATCCGAATTCCTCCCCGGTTGACGTGAGCGGATGGTATTTGACCGATGATCGCAACACGCCGAAAAAATATAAAATTCCTTCGGGAACCATTGTGGCGGCGGGAGGCTTTCTGCTGTTCACCGAAACTGATTTTAATCCAACACCCGGTGTTTCCCCAAGCTTTACGTTAAATTCGCATGGTGAAGAAGTTTATCTCTTTTCGGCTGACACGGCGGGAAATCTAACTGGCTTTAGCGATGGATTTAGTTTTGGGGCTTCGGAGAACGGGGTCACTTTCGGCCGTTACGTAACCAGTATCGGAGAAGTTTTGTATCCAGCGCAGAACAGCCGCACATTAGGCTCTGCGAATTTGGGTCCGAAGATAGGGCCTGTAGTCATAAACGAAATTCGTTACCAGCCGTTCCCGGGCGATGGGGAGTTTATTGAACTAAAGAATATCACTTCGACTGCTGTCGCGCTTTATGACCCTGTCAATGCGACCAATAGCTGGAAGATTAGCGGCATTGATTTTGACTTCCCTCCCGGAGCAGAGATTCCCGCCAACGGTCTTGCCGTAGTTGTGCCTGCGGATCCGGTACTTTTCCGCTTACGAAACGGTGTTCCAAATAACGTGCCGGTTTTTGGACCCTATAATGGAGCGTTGGAAGATCACGGTGAATTGATTGAGCTGAAAAGGCCGGACCATCCAGATGTCGATACGAACGGTACGGTTTTTGTGCCTTTTCTCGTCGTGGATTCCGTTCGGTATAATGACAAAGCACCATGGCCTTTGGAAGCGGCCGGGCAAGGTCCTTCGCTGGAACGAATCAATGCGCGCGCCTTTGGGAACGACCCGGCGAATTGGCGGGCAAGTGGCGACGCGGCTTCGCCAGGGGCGGAGAATGGAGGCAACCGTCCTCCCCGGGTGAATGCAGGGCCCGATGTCGTATTGGAAGCGGCAACCTTTCCAGTGACCGTCAATCTTTCCGCAATTGTCTCGGATGACGGTCAACCGCGGCCGCCCGGCCGACTGTCACTGCAGTGGACCCAGATTGGGGGGCCGGTTGGAGCAGCGTTGAGCAGCTCGAATTCACCGGGGACGACGGTAAATATTTCTTCCATCGGCGCGTACGCATTCCGTTTAACCGCCGACGATGGAGAACTCCAGACGTTTGACGATGTTACAGTGGTTGTAAGGCAACCTCCGACGTCGAGCACTCTTGTCGGAAAGGGCTCAGTCTGGAAGTTTCTCGACGATGGGTCCAACCAGGGAACAGCCTGGCGTGCTCCTGGTTTTTTGGATGCGAACTGGAAAACTGGCGCTGCACAACTTGGTTACGGTGATGGTGACGAGGTTACCGTGCTTGGTTTTGGCCCTGACAGCAACTCGAAGTATATCACCTACTATTTTAGGGGAACGTTTAATGTGAGCGGTGTCGCCCAAATCAACTCGCTGAATTTAAGTCTGTTGCGAGACGATGGCGCAGTTATTTATCTGAATGGTCAGGAGGCGGCTCGGGACAATATGCCTGAAGGATCCGTAACATCGTCGACAGTTGCTTCGACTGCTGTGGGCGGCGCGGCGGAAAGCACTCAGTATTTCGACTTCCCCATCGATACTGGTTTGCTCCGCGAAGGCGTTAACACACTGGCCGTCGAAATTCATCAGTCTGGCGGCACCAGCAGCGATATTAGCTTTGACCTTGGGTTGACCGCTGTCTCTTATGGTGCCAATCAAGCGCCGGTCGTAAATGCGGGACCTGATTTAAGCGTCATTATTGGAAATAGCGTAAATCTCAGAGGCTT
>JAQGOX010000436.1 GCA_028293365.1 Verrucomicrobiales bacterium
AAGCCTCGGCGAAGGAGGATGAATAACTTTTTTAAATTATTTTGAGAGTAGCCCCGCGGATGTCCCACCCCCCCTGCTACGATTCACCCGAAATATGAATGAAAAAGTTCGCAAAACCAACCTCCGAACCGCATCATGCGATGAACTGCCAGACTTTCCTCTTCCCTTCGGCCACTCTGCAAGGCCTGGTGCTCCACTCCAACCCCGCTCGTCCCTCATGAGCACTGTAGGCCGGGTAACTTACCCGATGCCCCTCCCATTAACACCCGCGCTTCAACCGGGTGCCACCAAACACCCGAGGAACCTCAAACCGTTTCCAACGGTTTCCCTACCAGGTCAGCCATTAGCAAATCAGCCCCGGTGCGCGGCCGAAAGTGTGGCTATTGGTCGCCAATACGAGTCGCCCGACCAAACACAATTTCAAATCAGCAAAAAACGAATTAAACACGTTTCGGAAATGGCGGAACACAAGATAGACACGATTTCCAAAAATCCGAAAACACGATTTATCCCCACAAATCGGTAGTTTTCACCAAAAAAACACGATAAAAAAATTAAAAATAAAATGAGACCGCTGGCTGTCGGCCGAAAAAGTTTCCACCATTCACCGCCCACCACACACTAACCAAAAAACACATCGGCAGACACGGTGCAAACACACTAGGACACACCTGGATTTCCCCGTAAAACACACAAAAGCACAGAAAAGTACAAAGAAACACGACGAAAAAAAATCTGACCTCAAAAACACATGAACCCTCCAGCCTCTCAATTCCCTTCCACTTCATCCCGAAGACTCTCAAAAACGCGACAAACGTTTTATTTACCGATACCATTGCTGAACAAAGACTTCCAACTGATGGTTTTTTGGTTTCGCCTTGGCACGCCAACTGCATGCGAGATTGCCAATGAACAAGAATAAGGGATTTGTTTGCCGGGGACTACGGCACTGGCTGGGCTTAATAACAACTGTTATCGGGTGCTTGGTTTCGGCCAATGCGGTGACACTTACAAACTCCATTTTGTTCGTTACGCAAATTCCGATCGGCGATGATTTCACCACAATTGGTTCAGTATTCGGAAACCACAAAGCCGGCACAGATTATACCGGACGCGGAGGCGACCTTTATATCCGATATCCAGATGGTACCCTGAAGAATTTGACGGCGGCTGCCGGTTTCGGAAAAAGTGATGGATTTCAGGGAGCGGGTTCCATCGCTGTTCGCGATCCCGCAGTGCACTGGAATGGGACAAAGGCCGTGTTCAGCATGGTCATTGGAGCGCCGGTTAAACTCTACACCGGAGATACCAATGTTTGGCAGCTTTATGAGGTCACCGGTTTTGGCGTCAACGAAACTCCCGTCATTACGAAAGTGCCCAACCAGCCCGCTCGATTCAACAACATCAACGCCTGTTACGGCACGGATGGGCGAATCATTTTCACAAGCGACCGTCCCCGTAATGGGCAGCAACATTTATATCCGCAACTGGACGAATACGAACTGGCACCCACGGTCACCGGCCTATGGAGCCTCGATCCGGCATCTGGAGACCTGTTTCAGATGGACCATGCTCCGTCAGGCACATTCACTCCGACGGTTGATAGTTATGGCCGGGTAATTTTCACTCGATGGGATCATCTGCAACGCGATCAGGAAGCCGACGCTGATGTCGAAGCACTTTCCAAAGGACAATCGCTTCCCTATGCGACATTCAATTTTTCCGACGAATCGGCGAATGCCATCATATTCCCGAATGATCGAAGCGAGCTCTTTCCTGAACCGCGCGCCACCACTGGCAACGTAAATCATCATACGTTTAATCAATTCTTTCCGTGGATGATCAATGAAGATGGGACTGAGGAAGAAACGTTGAATCATGTCGGCCGGCACGAACTGGCGAGTTATATGGAAGGCAGTTTTCTTGACGATCCAAACCTGGAGATTTTTTACAATGTCCAGGCCCGCTACAACACGAACTTCGCCAATAACATTTTGCAAATGAAAGAGGACCCCCGAAATCCGGGTGTTTATTTTGGGACGGATGCTCCGGAGTTTTTCACCCATGCGAGCGGACAGATTCTCACTCTGACGGGTCCTCCAGGTCTGGACGCCGACAAGATGCAGATCAATTATATCACTCACCCCGAGACAAAGAGCTTCTCCGATAGTGCAACTACAAACCATTCAGGGCATTACCGCGAACCGGTGCCCATGAGCGATGGAACTATTATAGCCGTGCATACGCCGAACACCGATCTCGAAAAACATCGGGGTGTCGGCGCGGACTACGCATTCCGACTGAAGACGCTCAAGAAATCGGGCCCCTACTGGATCCCCGACCAAACATTAACGACCGGGATCTCGAAAACCGTCAGTTATTATCAGAACGATGCTCTGGTCAATTACTCCGGAGTGCTTTGGGAATTAAATCCGGTTGAAGTGCGGGCGAGACCGCTCCCAGTTGAAACCAAAACTCCATTGGGCGGCCCTGAGCAACAGGTCTTCAATGAGGAGACGGTGGACATAGCAGAATTGCGTGACTATTTGCGAACGAATAATCTTGCCCTGATTGTGAGTCGAAACCTGACAACCCGGGACCACGCCGATCGACAGCAGCCCTTCAATCTCAGGGTAGCAGGAACAACCACCCAAACAATTGGAGCGCCCGGGAAGATCTATGACATCGCCGCGTTACAACTCTTTCAAGCGGATCAAATCCGCGGATACGGTTTGTATCGGGTGACCGACACTCCGCGGAACGGCCGGCGGGTGCTCGCCCAACCGTTGCACGACTCGGCTTCGGTTTCGAACAACATCTTTTTCGGATCGACAGCCGGAAGTGTAAAATTGGGAGACGATGGTTCGATGGCCGCCTTCGTGCCCGCGCGCCGGGCCATGACCTGGCAATTAAACGATCCAAATGGCTCCCCTGTCGTGCGCGAACGATTCTGGCTAACGTTTCAACCGGGAGAAATTCGCACCTGCACTTCCTGTCACGGACTCAATACACGCGACCAGGCGAATCATCCGGTTCCGACGAACAAACCCGAAGCCTTGCGCACTCTTTTGCAAACATGGAAGGCAAAAAACGGGTCGAGTGGGAAACCGAGATTTACTGGAATTACCCGAATGAATAACGGGCATGTCCATTTAAGCCTTCAGGCATCTCCAGCCAGAACCTACCTCGTCCAATCATCCGCGGACCTTTCGCAATGGACCACTATTGGAACAAGTACAACGGGAGCGATAGCCAGTTTTGAGTTCGAGGACGCCAATGTCCTGAGTTCAGAACCGCGCTTCTATCGAGTCGTTACTCCATGACAGCTCCTTTTCGATCGAGTAGGATTCGATGTCCGGCTGAATATAGACCGGCCAGAAAGCATCTAATCTCGATCCATGTCATTCACCCAGAAACCGCTCAGATTGCAAACGGTCGCGGTTTTCCTCATGATGATTCTCGGATTCAGCACCGCAGTGGCTGCTCCAATTCGAGAATCCGGGGAAATTGACTGGAAGAAAGAGCGTGAATTCTGGGCTTTTCGCGCGCCGCGTCCACAACCGGTTCCCCAGGTCCGTCACAAACGATGGCCCCGTCAGGAACTTGATTACTTCATTCTGGCTCGATTGGAGCAGAATGGATTGTCTCCTTCACCGGAAGCCGGCAAACGAACCTTGATTCGGCGGATTAGTTTCGATCTCACTGGCCTGCCTCCAACGCCCGAAGAGGTGGCCGTATTTGTTGCAGATCGAAGACCGGATGCTTATGCGTTATTAGTCGAACGCCTGCTTGCGTCCCAATCCTTTGGCGAACGGATGGCGAGCCTCTGGTTGCCACTGGCGCGGTATGCGGAAGATCAAGCTCATCAGGTCGGAGACGATACAAAATATTTTTACCCGAACGCCTTCAAATATCGCGAGTGGGTCATTAACGCGTTTAACCGCGATTTGCCTTACGACCAATTTGTCGAATTGCAACTGGCTGCCGATACACTCGGACACACGAACGATCTTGCCGCACTTGGATTTCTTGGATTAGGTCCAAAATACTACGATCGCGGCCAACTTTCGGTAATGGCTGACGAATGGGAAGATCGCGTTGATACCGTCAGCCGCACATTCCTCGGACTCACCGTCGCATGCGCCCGCTGCCACGATCATAAATTCGATCCGATCACGCGCGCCGACTACTACGGACTCGCCGGGATATTTGCCAGCACGAAAATGGTGACAAAATCGCCCGACGGCTCCGTGGAGAAGGCCGAAAAAGCGGATAAGATTTCAGTGGCTGCATTGCACGTTGTGGAAGATGATAAACCACAGGACCTTCACATATTCATCCGGGGCAACGTAGATCGCAAAGGTCCCCTCGCCCCTCGCGAATTCATCCAGATTCTGTCGGGCGATCACCCGAAACCGTTCGATCTTGGAAGCGGACGTCAGCAACTCGCGATGGCCATCGCCGCACCAGAAAATCCTCTGACTGCGCGAGTGATGGTCAATCGTATCTGGGGCGCTTTCTTTGGAAGACCGATCGTTTCTACTCCAAGCAACTTTGGACACTCTGGATCATTACCTGCTAATACGGAACTCCTCGATGCCTTAGCGATGCGGTTTATGCGGGAAGGTTGGTCCATAAAAACGCTCGTTCGTGAAATTGTACTTTCTGCGACCTATAGGCAGGATTCACTCTCGAATCCGAAGGCGGCCACCATCGATTCGGACAATCAATTGCTCTGGCGGATGAATCGCCGCCGGTTATCGATCGAACAATGGCGTGATTCGATTCTGCTTTTTTCGGGGAAACTGGAAAACGATGGAGGAAAATCACTTGAACTGGAGGATCCGACAAACCATCGGCGCACGGTTTATGCGCGGATAAGCCGGCTGCAGTTAAACAACGTCCTGATGCAATTCGATTACCCGGATGCGAATGTGCATGCCGAAAAACGTTCGACTACGACGACGCCGATTCAAAAGCTTTACGAAATGAACAGCGGCTTCGTGCTTGATTCGGCGAAAACGATCGCGAACCGGCTCGCCGATCAAAAACATGGTCTTAAATCAAATTCGGCGGAACAGGTTCAAGCGGCCTATCAATTGATTCTGGATCGCGCTCCAGATCGCTTTGAGAAAAAGCTCGCGCTTGATTTCCTGAAACAACCGCCTATTGCGGAACTGAGCCGTTGGGACGAATATGTCCAGGCGCTGCTCATCTCGAACGAAATGTTTTATGTGGACTGAATCGAACGCCAGGGCAGGCACGCTGAATCGCCGGCAAATGCTGTCGCGGATGTGTTCCGGTTTCGGAATGGTCAGTCTAGCCGGACTGCTCGGCCCACGTGTCCTGGCCGATAACTCAGCCACTGTTCCGCATTTTGCGCCAAGAGCGAAACGGGTCATATTCCTCTTTATGAACGGCGGTCCATCACACATGGATACGTTCGATCCAAAGCCGAAACTGAGGGAAATGGAAGGTAAACAACCCGACGGGGAGTTGTTCAAGAAAACCAAGGGTACCGGTTTTATGCCTTCGCCTTTGCGTTTTGATAAATGTGGGCAAAGCGGGATCGAAGTGAGCGAATCACTGCCTAACATTGGACGTATCATCGACGATTGCTGCGTCATTCGTTCGATGAAAACCGATGTGCCGAATCACGAACCGGCCTTGCTGCAAATGCATACGGGCAACATCCAGCCGATCCGGCCCTCCATGGGATCGTGGCTCCTCTATGGCCTCGGCACGGAGAATCAGAATCTGCCTGGTTATGTGGTGCTGCGGCCAAGCCCTAATATCGTGGTCGGGCCAGCGCTCTGGAGTAACAGTTTTCTGCCCGCTGAATTCCAGGCGACGAGCATTATCACGAAAGATATGCAGGTCGAAAAGCTGATCGCGAACATTAAAAACCCAAAACTCAATTCCGATCAACAACGACAACAACTTGATTTAGTCCAGGCGCTTAACCATCGACATGCGGCCGCGCGAGCGCACGATCCCGAACTGGAAGGCCAGATCAAAACGATGGAAACGGCTTTTCAAATGCAGAAGCGGGCCATGCAAACGTTCGACATTTCGCGCGAACCACAGCACATCCGCGAAATGTACGGCGATACAACCTTCGCAAGGTCCTGTTTGCTCGCCCGGCGCCTCGTCGAGGATGGAGTGCGGTTTGTTTCCGTTTATTACACTTCATCGAACAATCAACCGTGGGACACGCACTCAGACCACAATTCCGGTCACAAAAAACTTTGCCTGGATAGTGACAAAGCTACTGCGGCGTTGATTACCGATCTCAAACAACGCGGCCTTCTCGACGATACGCTCGTCATTTGGGGTGGCGAGTTCGGACGCACTCCCTATTCGCAGCTCGACGACAAAGAGAAAGATACGAAGAAAGCAGGTCGTGACCATCATCACACGGCATTCTCAATGTTACTCGCCGGAGGCGGGGTGAAAGGCGGTACAGTTTACGGCGCGAGCGACGAATTAGGAATGCATGCCACAGAAAATCCCGT
>JAQGOX010000450.1 GCA_028293365.1 Verrucomicrobiales bacterium
TGTATTATTGAGGAATACCTTCGCGGCCGATAATTGTCCGCGCGTTATAGCAAAGTTTTTGATGCCCGCGCAAATCCGGAAAGCGACCGCTGCTGATGCAGCAGCCTGGAAAGAGCTGCTCATCGCATCCCTTGGCGTCGATTACCCCAACGCGGAAGTTTATGACGAAGCCTGGATCGCGCTGCAACTGGAAGATGAATGCCAGACCTGGGTTGCTGATCAAAAGGGCCGCCTGCTTTCCAGCATTTCATTTCTTCCTCCTCGGAACAGCGTTGCCAGCAATATTGTCAACCTGGGCCGCCACCTCTTCAGACCCGAGGCCCTGGATGATGGTTCCGCCACTGCGCTGCTTGCTGCGGTTCACGAATTGTGCGCGCACAAGCGAGCGATTATAACGCGAGTATTTGCCTCCGATAATGCGGCGCAGATTCTGGTCGAAAATGCCGGTTACGCCTGCGTGGGATTCCAGCCCTATAAACATCTTCGCCGCACGCGCGATGGCGTGCTCTTTTACGCGCGACTGATGCGGGTTGATCGCGAGCCCAAGGCGCTGATTTCAGAGTCATTGCCGCAGATTATAGAGCTCGCGTCCGCGGTATTTCTCAATTTGCAGATGCCTCCGCTCGAAAGTGTGCGTGACGGCGTGACGGGCTATCCTGTGCAATCTGAGGCTTCCCTTACCGAGGCTACAATTGAAGACTATGAAAGAGCGCTCGCGGCAGCGCAGTCAAGCAACCCGCCCACCGAAGTTTCCGGCCGTTTTAATTTGAACTGTGGTTTTTTACGCGTGGACGCCGGAATCCGCAGCGCGTTGCTTGCGAGGGCCGATCAAACCATTGTGGGAGGACTAGCCTATTGCGTGGATGGAACCGATCGAAGTGTTCGAGTAACAAGCACATTTTCGACCGACAATCTTTCGGTGGGTTGCCTGTTCCAGAAACTCTTAAAAATGGCTCAAGAACTATTAAATGCAGTCTATGTCGAAGTGGATGTGCTCAAAACCGCCCCGCGGCTTCTTAAAACAACGGAACAGCTTGGGTTTGTTCCAATCGCTTACCTTCCTGGGTTCTACGAACAAGGCGAAGCTTCGAACGACTCGGTAAAATTGGTCAAGTTGAACCTGATTTACACCGAAGACTCGTCGCCTTTGACCAGCCAGGCGCGAAGCATCGCCGAGGTGATTGACCACCATTTTCAGGATCAAAAAATGGGGGTGGCTATCATTAATCTTTTGCGCGGCTTGCCGTTCTTTAATGGGCTGGGTGACGGCGAATTACGAAAAGTTGCGCGGTTATTTACGCAAAAGCTCTATCGACCGGGCGAGAAGGTTTTCAACAAAGGAGATTCAGGAAGCGAAGCCTACGTGGTGATGAGGGGACAGGTAAACATTTTGTTGGAGGAAGACGCCCAGCCTATTGCCGTGATGGGAAACGGCCAGATTTTTGGAGAACTGGCATTTCTGGACGGGGCCGCGCGAGGCGGTTTAGCGCTTGCTGTTCAACCCAGCATACTTTTGGTCATTCAACGGAGCGCATTTAATTTGCTGGTGCAACACGAACCACATCTCGGAATGGTCGTAATGCGGAACATCGCGATCGAGCTATCGAACCGGTTGCGAAAAATGAACACGGCACTTTTGAGCTCCGGCAAAGGGATCTGAAAGTTGCTGCCGGTTCTTGCCTACCAGTTAACGTTGACTGTCAAAGTGCTGCCGAACCGATTTTTATAAAAGAGTTGTTTTTTTTCTCCGCCAAATTCGTGCACCAATTTCGTAATTTTTACGTCGTAGCAACAGTATTCCGCGATTTCTGAGAGTCGACCCTCTTTGTACCAGCGAATTGCCTGCAGCCCTTCGGCGGTTTTCTCCACTCCAAGCGTGCTGGTGGCAATTGAGTCCAGCGATAGGCGATGGTTCATGGTTTTTTGTAATTCGACCAGCATGTCCAAAGTTGGGACTTGTCGCAGATCAATTACGGTATAGCCATGCAGGACTTCGTAATCGAACCGCATATTGTTAAAGCCCACTACCAGGTCGGCGCGCATTAGCTCATTCACAAGCGCATCAACCTGGTCCTCGCCGTAAATATGGTAATCGCCGCGAGCTGTACTATAGGTCACCCCTACGCTCATCCGCATATCGCGGATGTTATTCCAGCCTCCGACTTCGTCCGCGGATTTTTGTGTTTCGAGATCGAAATAGACGATATTTTTCGGTTGCAGTGCCACTGGATATTTTTAACCGGATTTCCCGCCGGAGAACAAGATTTTCTCGAAGGCCCGGAGCGAAATTCGGTTACCAGGGTGCGGTGCGGTTCTTCGTTGCAGAGCTTTTGAATGGTTCTATCTTGAACGAATTACTTTTGTGCAGAAAAGCCGCGCTTCTGCGCTCAACAAGTCTTGACCGTATCCAGTAACGGGTTCTTTGAGTTTTTCGACACCCCGGATATGCTGCTCCGATTCTATCGTTTGCTTCATCGACATTTTTTCTCTCGGAATTTTGGCAGTCGGAAGAAACCGGATGCCAGGAGAACATGGCAATTTCGCGCTAATGTGATTAGGACAACTTTCTGGCCGTGCGATTGATTATCAATCGATTACTGCGCAAGGAAGCAAAACTTGGCCGGAATCCAACGACAATGGGCCACGATATGGGTAAGAATTGAACATTTGGCCAAGATATGAGTCGTGTTTTTTGGGAGTTCCGCCGAAGCATCCGCATACTTCAGATCGTGCTGACGATGTGGACAAGCCGCAGAACTTCGCCAATTCAGTTACGGTGGTGCGAGGGGAACGGTGTTGCACATAGAAAATTATTGGGTAGCGTATAGCCGCTTTAATTGAAGCACAGCAGCGGCTTCCGTGAGTTTTTCGCGAATAGCCTGCCGCAGCCAGCGGATGAATTTCACACTGCGCTGGGTGGTGCGCCGGGGCTCAGTAACCAGGGTCGAGAGTGGCTGCCCTGCCTGCGCACACGCCTGCTCCGCCGCCTCCTTTCGCTGCTTGCGGCGTTTATCTTCGGCCTCGTTGGTGAGGGCATGTTCCACCTCTAGGATTTGCTCATAGATAAGCAGCAGGTTGTGTGTGATTGCGATCAATTGCGCCTGAGTCTCTTTGGCGATCAGGCTGCTCGCCCAGGCCTTCTTCTCTTCAAGTTTGTTTTTGATCTGGTCAAACACCTTTTCGGCTTCCCAGCGCCGCCGATACAATTCCACGATCACCCCGACGGGCAGATCCAGTTGGTTGGTGAGAAACTCGTAATGCTTTCCGGTGAGCGGATCGGTATAATAAACGATGCGCAAAAGGTGTCCTTCGCGGGTGCGCACACGCCGATCCTCAGTCACTCCATGATTGCGTGGGTCCGAGCGATCCCAGAGCACACTTTGGATCCAATCAAAGACCATGTTCTCTTTGACTCGGCTCAGGAAATAAACCGCGCACTCCTGGCGGCAACGGCTCCAGTAAGCAAAATCAATCCCGGACTTATCGTAAACAATGAGCACGCGTTTGCCTTTGGCAATCGCCTGGCGCAAACCCTTGGGCTTGATCCGTTTGAGCGCGCTCATGTCGTGCTCGTGCAATCCTTGGGCCGCCGCCAGATGCCGGAGGGTGTGCGTACGCAGGTTCAGGCTGTAAAAATGGCCAACAGCCATTTTGGAGCCTTCATGCCGGGAATCGTGAGCCGCAGCTTTATGCCAGTGCCCATCCTGGGCAAAGCATTCGAAGTCGCTCAGTTCGGGAATCTCTGCCAGCCGGTCGTGCAAAACCGTGTTGGCAGACACCAGCAACGCCAGATTCACATCCTTGATGACCAAACCCCGCCGCTTGCTTTTAAGGGCGGCGAAGTAATTACCCAGAGCGGGAGTGTTTTGGAAACGGAGCCCATGTTCCTGGAGAAAGGCTCGTCCACTTTCGGAGGATTGCACGACCCGCTGGATTCCCAGGTGGAGAAACTCATCGTCGGAAAAATCCGGGCAAGGGCGGGCACCGGGGCTGGCCGCAGCCAGGCCTTTAAGAGGTTGGAAAAAAGCATCATTGACCGTCGTCAGAATAAGAGACATTGAGTCAGGAAAAAATTTTACAGGACCTCTCTGTCAAGCATATATATTGGATAATTAATGCGTGTTTACAGGGCTTGAATGCGCTTAAGAACCTCCCCCACACGCCCCCAACGGCGACGCTCAGACGCACCCTTTATGCACCAACAGACGCCATGGGACCCACATCATTTCTTTAGATTGTTAAACACCGTTCCCTGTGAACGTTAAGGGCACGCGCAGTATTAGTGCATCCTCGTTCGACGCAGTGAAGGTGACCATGGAAGAGGCGGCGAGCGCGGAAGCCATGGCATTGGAGAAAGGGATGATCGTTCTCTCCACGGCGGTTTCTGGGGGTCCCTTTATCGGCTTGCTCGGCACCGTTTGGGGTGTGATGGAAACCTTTGCCGGCATTGCGCGGGCCAACTCCGCCAGCCTCACTGCAATGGCTCCCGGAGTCGCCGGCGCTCTCATAGCCACGGTCACAGGTCTCCTGGTGGCCATTCCAGCCATGTTTGCCTACAACTTCATGGTCACCGCCATCCGCCGGATCACGCAGGAACTGGATGGATTCGCCAGCCGTTATGCCACCCAGATCGAGCACAAATATGTCGACCACCGG
>JAQGOX010000452.1 GCA_028293365.1 Verrucomicrobiales bacterium
CGATTACAGAAGCGCTCGGATTTAATCGCTATGAAACGATAGGCGATCGAGTCTTTTAGCTGCGAGCGATTGATCGACCGTGTAATCGGCAGCCCGAGCTTCTCCGCCATTGAATCCATTTCCGGCGCCAGCTTTTCAAATAAGCGGAGCTTCTCGGCTTCGTCGAGATCGTCCCTGTGCAGCAAGCTGGGTTTAATAACTGGCTTGAGAGGCAGTGGCGGTGGAGGGAGGGAGGGAGCACCAATCAGGAAAAGATATTCCAACTCGCCCGTTTCGCCGTTGATCCGGGCTTGGACACTTTCGCGATTTTGAAAATTGGGCTTATTCCAGTAAATATTGTAATTAGCATACTGTTTTCCATATGCTTTACCTGGCGCTTTTACTTTCGGTTGTAGATCCGCGTAGAGCGTCTCAAGATTATATCCCAGCGCCTTGATTTTGGTTCGAGCGGCCTCGACCGCCTGATCCGGATTGAGCCGCAATTTGTCTATGGTGGTAGCTTCCTGGCGTGTGTCCCACCTCCTCCCTGCCGGATTCTCATAGATCTCGATCTGTCCATTGAAGAAATTAAATGCAGCCCCGTTTGTCAATACCACCGTGCCTCCGATATCATTGATTGAAGGGCCAAAAGCTTGCACTTGATTCGTGGTCAAAGGAAGCGGAAGGTCGAGCTTAAGTTTCGCGGCGAAATCGCTCACATAGGGCATTATTGCTACCAACACCGCGTTTGAGAACGCGGCGGTCATCTGAATAGTTCCTTGCAAGTCCATTGGAAATCCTATGGGTGTTGATGAGTTTATTCATCAAACTCTAAACCAGTGAGACAAATATAGCCAAATCGCTGCCCCGGGGTACGCTGTTTGCGGATGGATCGATAGCATCAGCCTCCGCCCTCGCTACAGCATGGGCCTCTTGTACTGAAACCGCGTCAGGTGGCGGAATGAGCCGTTGGTCGCGATTCCCACCATGGGCCGCCCACACTCCGCGAATGCGTCGGTGTTAATGAGGGAAGCGGTTAGGATTACGACCGAGATTATGATTATGAACTATCGGTCAACGCCCGGTGCCCATCACAACCGGCAGGACCACGTGGGACGGGTGCCCGGAATCAACATAGAGCTTTAGGTTGGCTTTCCGTGCTTCCGTATTTGCCCGGAAAGGAGCCCCGGTATTCGGATTGGGATCATACCCGGGCGCGCTGCTCGAACTGATCTGCAGTCGAAGGCGATGCCCGGAATTAAAAATCACGCTTGTGGACCACAAATAGATGTCCATCGGATAAATCTTTCCGGGCTCGAGAAAACTTTCCTTATTGCGTCCTGCTCGGAAGCGTGCCCGAATCGCCCCTTCACATAGATTGAACGACCGCCCATCCGGATAGACATCGCAAAGTCTCGCGATAAAATCGGTATCCGGCACATCCGCGGAGACCCAAACCTGCGCGCGCACTCGCCCCGTCACCTCAATGGGACTTGTCAATTGCGGGCTGGTGAACACAAGCACATCCGCCCGCGCCTCCACTGTCTTTTGATCCATCGGTCCCGCCGGGATGGTCAATTGCGGTCCGCCCACGGTCGGCGCTGGATTCGCTGGATCGTATGTGTAACTGAGCGGATCGCCGATTCCGGGCTCCGGGTCGCCCAGGCTACGATCGCTTCGTAGGAAATATTTTGTCGGCGTCGCTTGCACGGGCGGCCAATGATCCGCCGTTCTCCAGACATTCCCCGGCGCTTTCGGATCGTTGACATCCCCGATGACGTAATAAGTCACGGCGGGCTCGACATTTTGGTTCGACGTATTGCCCTTTAGCGTGAGATCGAACCACTTCCAGGCATCATGAACTTTTCCCGGAGGATTTTTCGCATTCGGAAACGTCAACTCACCCGCTTTCTCCTGCAGCACACCGTGTGTCCACGGCCCCATCACGAGCCTTTGTTTTCCTCGCGCCTTCGGCCCGCCTTTTTCCTGATAGCCGACGAACGCATCAATCGTCCCCTGCGCAAAGATGTCCCAGTATCCACCAATATGCAGCGCAGGAGCGTTCGCCTTCTTATAATCACGAGAGGCATCTCGCTCGCTCCAATAGTCATCGTAAATCGGATGAGCCACCCAGCGTGCCAGCGCGTTCGAACCCCATTGAGCACCTCGCAGCCAATCCTCGACGAGCGCTTTCCGGAATACCCCATTGATGTAAACTACTTCGTAGAGGTTTGGCGCACCGACCGTCAGATGCTGCGCACTAATCTTGTCGGTCCCGCTGGTGATCATTTGAAATTGCGTGAGTGCCCCCGCCGAACCTCCCCAGGTTCCGATCTTCCCATTGCACCAAGTTTGTTTTGTGATCCATTCGAGCGTGTCAAAACCGTCCGGCCCATCGAGATTGAATGGAAGATTCTCGCCCTCCGAAGCGAATCGTCCGCGACAATCCTGGGCCACCAGGATAAATCCCCGCCGCATCGCCTCAGTTCCAATTGCATCGAGGCTATTCTTATTATAGGGAGTGCGCCCGAGAATTACCGGCAGCGCATTGGTCCCCTCTCCTTTGTGAACATCCGTCGCAAGCTCCACGCCATCTCGCATCCGAACAAAGATCGTTTCCTTTGCGCCAATCTGCTGTCCAATCAGCAAGCAGAATGCAACTACCGAAGAGGCGACGCAGGATTTCATGATCCATTCTGTAGCCTGAAAAGTGAGCTGGGAGAAGCCAATATGCGCTCAAATAGTGGGTAAGGGAGGGAACGCTCGGCCTTAGCGCGTTGCTGCGGTTTGCAGAACGCGCTCCGGACCGCGCCTCTGCGAGGTCAGCAAGCTCAACAAATTGAGGCGTCGACGCCGGATTGGTGGGCCGCACCGGCGGACGCATTTCTGGATATTACAGTTCAATATAGTTTCCGCGAATTGCGTAACGCGATGATGCGTGTTCACCAAACCTCCACGGGTCCCTTCGGGACTGGAATGGCCTCGCGCTGCGTGGACTCTGGCTCCTCCATAAAGGAGGCTATCATCGGCGCAGGCTGGTAGGCGGGTTTAAGCCCACCGGTTTCATCCACAAAGGGCTGGCGCCATTTAATATAGTCATCCAAAAGGCTGACAAACCCGGCGCGAGAAGAAATCGTTACGACGCGCTTATTAAAAAGATTGGCGGGTCCGAACCGCTTGGAATACCAGGGCGCCACTTTTCGAAACATTCGGCAGCCGTGGGACTCCCCAAATACTTCGAGCATCAAGTCAAAATGCCGGCACATGACGCGGATTCGCTCAGAAAAAGCGGGTTCCTCGGGCGTTTTCCCGTGGTCGATCAAATCGCGAGTTTGCAAAAAGATCCATGGATTATAAAACGCCCCGCGCCCGATGCTGACTCCGGCGCAACCGGTTTCCTGGAACATCACTTGCGCAGCTTCGGGAGTGGTCACATCTCCGTTTCCAATCACCGGAATATTCACAGCCTTCACGACCGAACGAATCCCTGCGAGATTGACACGCCCACTAAAGCCCTGCTCGCGGGTGCGGCCGTGGACGAAAATAGCGGCGATACCGACCCCTTCGAGCGCTTTCGCAAGATCGGGAGCGGTAATATTTTGATCGTCCCAACCGAGCCGCATTTTCGCGGTCACGGGTATTTTTACGGCATCCACCATCCCTTTGACCAGCGCCGCCGTGCGATCGGTTTCGGTCATCATCGCCGATCCTCCGCCCACTCGGCAGACTTTGCGCACCGGACAACCCATATTGATATCTACTGAGGCCACTCCCACCGATTCCAGATACAAAGCCGCATCTCTCATTTCCTCGGGAACGGAACCAAAAAGTTGCACGGCAAGGGGCTGATCGGCGGGAGAGGTCTCGATTAATTTGAATGCTTTCGGATTTTTTTCGATCAAAGATCGCGCATTCACCAAATCGGTTGTAGCCAAATCCAAACCGCCCAATTCCCGAATCGTGAGACGAAATGGCAGATTCGTGTATCCGGCAAGCGGCGACAGAAACAAATTCGATTTTAACCGCAACGATCCTAGTTGAAGCATTCTTACCTAAGCATCGCGAACGAATCGGATATAATCAATCCCGTCCGAACAATCGCACCCACATGCGATAAGGGGTCGCGACCACAATCTCGCGGATCAATTTCTGAATCTTCGCAGCCGCGGGCTCCTCCAAACGACGACAACAAATCAGCACAACCACAAACATCGCTCCGGCAACAGAGAAGAAGAGGCTGTAGCGATTCCACTCGAAAACGCCGGTTTGCAGGTTCAAATTGTGGAAGAGATCGATCATAAGACCCCAAAAAACCGGCGATATTCCAAGGCTAACGTTCGCCACCACCGAGAAAAGAGCGAAGAAATGATTCCTCCCCATCTCGGGACTGATCGCCATCGCCAGGCGAATGTTGCTCATGTTGAAAAGAGCAACTCCCAATCCCATCAGCAGTTCGAGCGATAAGATCAACCTCCAGCCTGGATGCAAAATCTTACCGGCCAGCAATGCCCAACCCGCGCAGATAATCAGCCAACCTATAAAAGCGAACGTCATGACCGGCTTGCTCCCCATTTGATCCATTCGGGAGCCAAACCAGGGGCTGAGCAGTCCGCCCAAAAAAGTAACGGAACTGACGAATAAAATAGTCCCTTCGGAAAGCCCGGCTTCACTTTTCAGATAAGCGACGGAAAATGCAGTCATTCCGCCGTACGCGGCTGACCAGACAAGGTTCAGGATGAGAAGCTTTTTGAAAGGCCGGTATTGCGCCATCGCCAGCCAGGGAACCGGCCCGCTTGAACTGGACGAAGCCGAAGGACCTGGTCCGTCCGGAATCCTTTTCAAAAACGATAGACTCGCCGCGCCCATCAGCGCGCTGAAGGCAAAGATAATGGAAAAGTGCACATGCCGTGGATGCGAACCAAGAACCAAACCCGCAACGATGAATGCAATAAAACTGGCGGTCTGCACACAACCCGAGTCCCAGGCCAGGTACCTTCCTCGAATCGAGGCGGGTACCAAAGAGAAAATCCAGGGCAGCCAGGCACAGCTTGAAATTCCTCGTGATAGATTGAAACAGAATAGCAGAAAGAGCATCAATGAAAGCTGGGCGGCAGAATTCAAAAAACCATAAGTAAGCGGCACGAGCGCCATCACAAAGATGAACAACACCCGCATGCCCCAACCGCCATAAACAAACCGTTTGTATCCGACCCTCGATATATAGCTTGCCGCCGGAATT
>JAQGOX010000471.1 GCA_028293365.1 Verrucomicrobiales bacterium
TGATTAACGGCGAAGTCCGCTATATCCGCGTCACTGCGAGCGCTTTGAAGAAGGGCCTGGTTGTGAAGGCGCCGAAACGCACCTGGAAAAAGGGCGAAGCGAAAGCCGCTTAAGATCATTTCAATTAAAACGCGAGGCTCTACACAGGGTCTCGCGTTTTTGGTTTTCCGGGACAGCGTTTTCCAGCGATGTCGGCATCAGGAAGCAGCTCAAACGGCTGAATCTATTATTCGAATCAGATTTTACGCCCGCTCGGAAATTCAGACGGAATGTCTGCGCAGAATGGTCCGAAATCGATCACGGACCATCAGGAAGCGAAAATCTTGTCCATCCCTGAGGACAATTTTCGCAGACCTTCAAGAGTGTTTCCGCCACCCTGCTCCGCGATGCCCCAACCGTTGTAGCCGATTTCATCCAGAGCTTTCATCACGGCTGGCCAATCATCATCGCCTTGCAGGAATTCGACATCGAATCCTTTCCACAGACCCTCATTATCGCGACGTTTGCGGCTGAATTCTTTGATGTGCAGCTTCTGGATGCGCTTATTGAGGATTCGAATCCATTGCTCCGGCCAACCGGTATTGATGACATTGCCGACATCGAAGTGCCAACCGACCCAAGGTGAGTTGAACTCGTCCACATACCGAGCTGCCTCCAATGGGCTCAATAGAAATTGATTCCAAACGTTTTCGATCGCAATTCGCGCGCCGGCTTCTTCAGCAAAGGGCAGTGCTTTGCGAATCTCGGCCTGGGATCGAGTATAGGCGTCGGCATAGGACACCGTCTTATTCACTACAGCAGGAACGAAGAGAACGGAGGTTGCCCCATACCGTTTAGCATCGCGCAACGCCTGCTTGAGCCCTTCGAGTCCTTTCGCGCGAACCGCAGGGTCTGGATCCGAAACTGGACTGCCCCAATGTGTGCTGCAGCAAACGCTGGGACATTGCAGTCCTGTAGCATCGCGCGCGCGCAGGACCTCGTCCTCGTTCATATGGCTATTAGGCTCAAAGCCTTCGAACCCGGCTTCTTTGAGAAGCTTGCACTTTTCCAGGACGGTCCCCGGAACGCCGACAGTGCCCCACATGATCCCCTTCTTGATCTGTCGTTTACGGATAGGCGCTCCTTCCTCCGCAGCAAAAGTGCTCGAACCCAAAGCAGCCAGCGCAAGAGCACTGCCTGATTGTTTCAGAAAATCGCGACGAGTGGTTTGCGCCATGGTCTCAGAGGTTAGACCAATTTCGTTACTCCAGGCATTGGAACCGGAGGAACTGTGAGTGCTGCGTCCCAGGCAATTTTCTCTGGTGCGAGCGTTTCCTGAGAATTGAGCGCCTGGTCCCACGTGATCGTCTGGCCAGTGTACGCGGCCATTCTCCCCATGATCGCAGTCAGGGTGCTTTGTGCCATCCATTTACCATGATTGATCAGATTCCCGCTGCGAATCGACGCGAAAAATTCGTTATGCTCGACCTGATACATATCAATTACGGGGGCTTTGCTGGCATAGTGCCATGGATTGTCCCCTGTGATGACGTGTTGATTCCGGCTGCAATCGACCGTGCAATTTCCTTTTGTGCCGGCCATATGGACAGCGTAGTCATTGGAACAACCGGATTGCTGGCGGCACTGATGCAAGCCGCGAGCACCATTCTCGTACTCATAGGTCACCCCGAAATGATCGTAGATATGTCCCCACGAAGTCCGCACCTGGCGTCCACCGACCGCCGTCGCGCGCACGGGCGGCACATCACCCATGGCCCAGGACATCATATCAAGGCTATGAACAGCCTGTTCAACAATGTGATCCCCTGAAAGCCAGGCAAACTGATACCAATTTCGGAGTTGTTTTTCGAGATCGCTCCAACCAGGACCGTGCAGTGTCGCTTCCTTAACCGGGCCGGTATTGTAAGTCGTATAAATGGTCTGAATTTTTCCGATTCCTCCATCGAGAATGCGACTGAACGTCTCGCGTTTTGGATAATGCGATCGCCAGCAGAAACCTGAGGCCAAAGAGAGCTGTTTCTTTTTTGCTTCTTCCGCCGCTTCCAGAACCATTCGAAGACCGGGAGCGTCGACCGCCATCGGCTTTTCGCAAAAAACATGTTTTCCGGCTGCAATAGCAGCTTTCAAATGAGTAGGACGGAAGCCGGGAGGTGTTGCCAGAATCACGACATCCACGTCGCTCGCCAGCAGTCTTTGGTATGCATCGAGCCCAACAAAGTAATGGTCGGGCTGCACTTTTACCTTCTCGCGCACATTGGCTTCTCCACGAATGGCATCCAATCCGATCTGCAGGCGATCCTGAAAAACGTCTGCGACTGCGTATAGAATTACATCCTTATCGGCGTTTAAAGCCTGCCCGGCAGCACCAGTGCCGCGTCCACCACAGCCAATTAGCCCGATTTTTAGTGGTCCCGTATTTGCACCGCCGAAAGATTGGAAACTGAGTCGAGGAAGCAGAAGCCCTCCGGCGACGGCGACCGAAGAAGTCTTGATGAAATTACGGCGTGAGGGGTTTTCGGGGCGGTTCGATTCCTGGTTCATGCAATTGATGGGCTGAGTCTTTAAGAGTGGTAAGTTTCGCCGAGCGCGGTGTCAGTGAAAGAGGACGGACCTCCGGCTGCCACCCGACACCCGGGCGCAACGGTTTTAGTGGGTCGCGATACGACCCTGAAAATAATTTTCGATAACTTGCAGGCATGGCTCGGTTCCTAGCTGCACGGTTTGACGGTATCGCAGGCTCGCCGAATTCAAAGAACTTGGCAAGCTCTTCGAAACACCCCGGTCGGGCAATTTGAAAAACTCTCAGCAACTGGAATTACCGGGAAACTGAGCCGTCGGTCGATTCCGGCATAAAAAGCGCCACGACACCAGCGGGAATAAAAAGGAATC
>JAQGOX010000475.1 GCA_028293365.1 Verrucomicrobiales bacterium
CGATTAAAGAATTGTTGCGCGCGCCCTCCCCCATTTTGATTTTGCTGTGTAACTGGGGGCGCAAAGAGATCTTTGACCGCGGAGGCCAACTCTTTGGCGTCGGCATATTTGAGGGGAAAAACTCGAATACTCGAAATACTGGAGATGGAAGTGTCCAACGCTTTAACGATCTCCACCATTCTGCGGATATGCGCCTGGGTATCGGTGATTACAAGGGCGTTCCCGCTTTCGTTTGCGGTCAGATTTGCTTCGGATGGAAGCAGCGGCTGCAAGTCCTTTGTCATTTGCGCGGCGTTGGCAAAGCGCACCGGGACAATCTGTGTTACCATTTCGTCGTTTTTCGGGATCAACGCTGGATTATTTCCGCTCTTGACCGGCAAATCACGAGTCTTGGCCTCATCCCGTTTCACGATCGTTAAAACATTCTCATTGCGGACCGCAGCGTAGCCATTCTTCTTGAGCATGGAATTCAGCAGGTCCACCGCTTCCTGCTTGCTGACAGGCCGATTGCTCCAAACATCCACTTTCCCCTCGACTTTGGTATCGAGCACAATGATGAAACCGGCGGCTTCACTCAGATAGTTCAAGACCATATCGAGCGGTGCATTGCGGAAATTCAAATGCAGTTCCTTATCGCCTCCGGTTGGTGAATTAGTAGCCGCGTTGCTGTTTAATGCCTCCGCCGAATTCTCTGGCCCGGACTTTTGCGAGGAATTGTTTGTTTGAGCGCCAGCCGCGTCGATCAACCCGGCCGCAAGCATCACTGCCAGGGAGTATTGTTTTAAGGTTTTCATTTGTTCATTTCCTGTTCGCGCTGTTGCATGAGCCGTTTCAGAATATCGCTCTCAGCGCCGCTGGATGGCTCATTTTTATTGTTGTTGGTCGTGGCGGATGCGCCGCTGGAATAAGAATCAGTTTGGTCGGAGATCTGCCATTCACCTTGATCCTGCCGGCGCATTTGCGCCCCCATTTTCAAATCGATCCCTTTGCCTTTGGATTCGAATTTTACCGCACTGGTATCGATCTGCGCGATTTTTAATCCTCCAATCGAATCATCCACTTTAAGAACTTTCTGAAAATCAGAACTACTGCCATCGAAGAATGCGAACTGGCCTTTGTCCGAGCTCAGCGTCCCTACGAGGGAGAATGAATCGATTTTAATCGGTTTCGGAATTTCCCTGACCGGACTTCTTCCCGAGGAACGTGGGCTGCGGTTCGCGTTAAAGATATTACGATCAGCAATAATCTTGAAAGAGGCCAGATCCTGACCGGCGAACTCATTGGTTTTTTCCGCGGCTGATTCTCTGGCCGGCTCTTTGATCACAACGTTGGCGATATCGTCGGAATTGGTACCTGTTGAAACGGCGGGCAGGTTTGTAAGCGTGGTAGAAATGCCATTCGTTAGTTCGTTTGTTTCCGCGCCGATCAACTGAATATTCAACAGTGCGGCCGGCAGCATCGTGATCAGAGCTAAACAGAACATGCACATCGAGCATCCCACTCGATTCATGGCTTTTTTGCGTAGAATTGTGCGGTTGCGATTCATTGCTCAGCCGGGTTCAAAAGGAGGCCGCTCACCAAAAGTCCAAGCGTAAATTGCTGCCCATTGTTATCGCGCGCGGCGATTTCCACCGCGTCGACTTTCACAGCCATTGGATCCTTTTCGACCGCGTAGAGGAAGCGAGTAAGGGCTTGCAAGTCTCCAGTCGCGTCGAATCGGCATTCGTACGTCATATAGTCATCATTGTTCCGCTTCCATTGGGGTTTCGTCGAGGTAATGCTGATCTGACTGTCGCGCTCCCAACGTGCGCTCGCCCGAAAAAACTGGGCTTCAGCCACCGAAGCAACATTCGGGAGAGTGTTAGTGCGCATCGCCTCCCATCGAGTACGAATGGAGTGATCGCGATCCAACAGGCTGGTTCCCTTTTCGATGGAATTGCGCAATTCAGCTATGCGCGCGGAGCGCGCCTTCCAGCTTGCGGTTAGAGGGCCCAGTATGAGTTTATCTCCGCCCCACAGGGCCACCACCACGCTGGTCAAAATCAGTAAAAATTGCTGGCGATTTTTGATGTTCATTGCTGGCTCTCCCCCCACTGAAAATTGAAAGTAAATTGTAATGGGTTATTGCCGCGGAGTTGATCCAATTTCACATCATGAATTTCCGGCAGTGAGCTAAGCTTATTGAGTGCTTTAAAAACGCTCTGATTATCATGCGCGGTCCCGGTGCAGGTAACGGCGCCGAGCTCGCGAACTTCAAGCGTTTTCGCGGTAACAGTTCCATCCGTTGGAAAAGCCTCGGTCAAGCGACGCAAAATATTCAAACTCGGTAATGATTCGTCGAACCACGGGCGAAATTTTCGTATCTGCTGCTGTATATCATCCAGTTCCGCAACCCGTGGAGAGAGAGCGGCCCACTTAGTGCGCAGTCCGGATAGTTGCCATTGTTGGAACATAAAAAGACTTGTCACCAATAAAGCGACGACCGCCGCGCTCACGCTGGCCCAAAGCAATTTTCGAGAGGAATAACGCGATGTAAATTGCTGCCAATGATTGATTTTCGGGGGAAGAAACTCGAATCCAGAGCTTTGACCCGTCAGCGTCCGGGCGGCCAAACTCAGGGCAGACGATACGACTGCTCCCGAGTCGATCTGAACATCAAGGTCGGCCGAGGAATAGCTCTGCACCTGTTCGACTCTAAGACCCATGCCGGAAAACCGCGTACGGGCGTCTTCCGCAAGCTGCTGAGCCAACTTCGGATTTCCAAAAATCCGAACGGCGCGAACCGCATCGCGCACCGAAGCGGGCAATTGCCCCAATGTGATCCGGCTCTCCCGCGCAATAACGTCGGAATAAAGAATTCTTTGACCTGCTTCAGTCTCGACAGTTTCTTCCAGCAGGCGAAGAGCCGCAATGCCCCCGTTACATAGCACTTCGAGAGCCACAGCTTTTTCGCCCACATCCAATGCGAGGACTCCACCTGCACCCCCCGTGGCGTTTTGGAGAGCCGCAATTCCCACGGCGAATGTCACCGGCTTCAGCCGCGCCGCGTTCAAGGCTTTTTCGAGCCGTAGGATGTGGTCTTTGGGAACCGCTGCCTGAGTGGCATACTGTTCACCCGCAGCAGTGCGATATCTCGAACTGGAGATCAAGAGCGATTCAAGACCGTATGGGAAGCCCCGTTCTGCCTCGATTTGCAGAAAGCTTTGCACATCGCCTTCAGCTAAATCAGGCAATTTGGTACTGATAGTCAGCACCCAATTAAGCGGCACGTTTACCGCCACCCGGCGTTCCCTAATACCAGCCGCCTCGAGATGATTACGGATCTCGCGTCCCACCAATTCGGGATCGTTGGTGAGAGGGTCCAGAGCGAGGGTGGCAGTGATATTCTTTTGCGCGATTACGCCTCCATTTTTTCGGCGCACGAGCACGCCTTCGAGACGATTGCCATCGAATGTCAACCCAAGCAGTGAGGAGGGAGGTTTTCTGGAAAGTTTCATCTTCGTTTGTCCTGCAGCGCGAGCAATTGCTGGTGCACATCTCTACCCAAAGCCCACCCGAGGTCGCTCAGGTCCTTGCGTGAGATAATCTTTGCAACGCCATCGGAAAGGTCGAAAACAAAGCGAACCCGCCGGTAACCACGCCCGTAATGGCCGACTGCCGCAATGTCGGCGCTAAATTGGTAGCTCAGGCCGGTCAGATAAGGACCCGCCTGAATCGCGGCATTCCGATCGAGTACCTGCGAAACCCAGCCGAGTGAGGTCAGGTTGCCGGCATTCGATTGACGATAGGCCACCAAAGAGGGCGCATTGGTTGTGCCGATGCCGGGGATGCACGCCAAAACCGCCGCGGCGGCACTGTTGACGTTCACCAAGCCCTCCAGGGTGGCGCCTCGCACTTCGCTTTCGAGCATGGTGAACTCTTCCGGTTTCATTCCAGACTCAACGTAAAACTCAAGGACGCTGCGAATCGGTTGCGCGGCCGGAATCGCATTCAGAATCTCCTGTGCTCGGCTCGCGGTAAATTTATCCGCAAACAACAAGGCGAGCTGCTGTCGATTGGTTGCACTCGTGTCGGTAACGTTGATTCGCGGCAGGCCATTGGTGCGATTAACCGGCTCGCGGGTATAAACGGTCAGATATTCAAATAGGCCTGCATCCAGGTGTCCATCGTGATTGTCCCACGGTAGCGAAACGTCCCCGTCGTTTTCATTCACATCCAGCACACCGTTTAAATTTGCATCTTCACCATAGAGCGCTTCCAGGTCGGCTCCAAATACCAGGCGCAGCTCATCGACGCTTTCGAACGAGGCATTTTTGCAGGCGTAGGGAGGTTTGAGCCGCATGTACGTTTCATTCTCCGCGCCACCGATCGTTACGTCACTGTTGGTATCCCGCCAGTCAACTATCGCGGCTGCGAACTCTGGAGTAATCAATGGAAGAAATTGCAGATTGGTATAATCGACAGTGTTGAGATTGAGCTTGGACGCTTCATCCACCAATCCAAAGGAAGGCGACCCCGCGACGGCCCGGGTGACTTGGTCAGTACGACCGATAAACCAACAAGTGGCATCACCGATGACCAGCGATTCAGCCTGATAAGTGCCAGCCTGCGGAATAACGCCAGGCTGCTGCTGTTGCTGGAGCGTGAGGATATAGCCGACATAGCGGGCAGCACCATCGATTGCCTGATCGGCTTCCAACCCCGCCACGCGATTATCAGCAGATCGCAATTCAAACCCCATGGAATGAGCGAAGTAAAGGGCCACACTGACCAGACCGAACGCAATCCAGAGCACAATGATCAATACCGAAGCACGGCGCGAAATGCACGACTGAGATTTAAACGCGCACAGTTTCATTGAGAAGCCAGGGTGGTTGCGTTGGTAGCGGTCGTGTTGGTCGGAGCCTGAAGAAGGATCGGCACCGTCACCTGGAGGGAAATATTGGTGCGCCGGTCGAAATCCGGCGCAAAATCCACTACGATCCTTATCCCTTTGGGCAACGTCGAAGTCTCCGTGGTCGAATCCCAGTAATTGCGCCATTGGATTCCGTCATAAAACATTAATTGAACCTGGCGGGC
>JAQGOX010000481.1 GCA_028293365.1 Verrucomicrobiales bacterium
GCAAGGAGGTCCTTGCCAAGGCCAAGGAATTGGGCATCACTGCCGCCAAGGTCCCTTCCAGTTCGCTCGATAAGATTACCGCCGAGTACCTTGAAGAGCAATTCGGCGCTCCCAAAGTGGTTGCGCCAGCGCCCGTTGCCGCCGAGCCGATCATTGTTATAAAGGCTCCGCCCGCTCCGATCGAAGTCCCGCTGGAACCGCCCGCCACGGTCGAGGAACCAGCAGAGCCAGCATTCACGCCGGCGGACTTGGAGGCTCATACTCACACCCATGAGCCAGTCACGCCTGCGGTTGTTGCTTCTGAACCGGAACCCCATGTCGAACAAGCTCCGGAACCTGTAAAATCGGGAGTTCTGGAGCCAGTCGCTGAAAATTTGCCCCCAGCCGCGAGCACTCCACCTCCGGCTCCCCAACCCCCGGTTGTTTCTCCCGTTGCCCCAGTTCCAGCAGCTATGCCTCCGACCACACCCGCTCCGCCCCAATTGGGCGACAAGGTAGGATTCATCAAGCTCCCGCAAAAGCCCGGCCCACGGGTGGGAGATAAGGTGGGTACAGTTAAACTTCCGGCCCGCCCTGCAGGCCGCCCGCCCGAACCCCAACGCGGTGGACGTCCAGACTTCCGTGGTGGCCAGCAGCAACAGTTCAACCGTGGTCCCGGACAGGGCCAAAACCGTTTTCAACAAGGGAACCGCCCCGGCGGTGACCGCCGGCAGGAGTCTGGCCCTGCCACTCCTCAAACACCCAAATTTGTTCCGCCGGAAAGTGGTGAATTGATTTGCCTCAAGCCTCCGATCATCGTTCGTGATCTTGCGGAACAACTTAAGAAAAAGCCCTTCCAGCTCATAGCGGATTTGATGGCGCTGAACGTTTTTGCAAACGTTAACCAGTCCATTGATGAGACGGTTGCCCAACGGCTCTGTGCAAAGTACGGCTTCCGCTTCGAAGTCGAGAAACGCGAACGCGGGGGCGGTGTCGTTCACGCACCACAGAAAAAGGTGGAGCTCGATCAGGACGACAAAATTGAAGATCTTACCCTTCGAGCGCCGGTCGTTACTATCATGGGCCATGTCGACCATGGCAAAACCACTCTGCTGGACGTCATCCGGAAAGCGAATGTGGCAGCAGGCGAAGCGGGTGGAATCACCCAGCATATCGGCGCATATACGATCACCATCCCCCATCCGGAACGCCCGAAAGATCTCCAGCAGATCACGTTTTTGGATACACCTGGCCATGCGGCCTTCAGTTCCATGCGTGCTCGCGGCGCCAACGTAACCGATATCGTAATTCTCGTCGTTGCCGCAAACGATGGCGTGATGCCCCAAACACTTGAAGCTCTGAGCCATGCCCAAGCCGCGAAGGTTCCCATTATCGTCGCGGTAAACAAAATTGATCATCCAAATGCCAATCCCATGAAGGTGCGCCAGCAGCTTCAGGATAAAGGCGTAGTCCCTGAAGAATGGGGCGGCGAAACCATCTTCCAGGATGTTTCAGCTTTGACAAAGGTCGGCGTTGATAAGTTGTTGGAGTTGATTTTGCTCCAGGCCGAAATCATGGAGTTGAAGGCGAACCCCAATCGGCGCGCCAAAGGTAATGTAATCGAGTCCGGACTTGAGCCAGGCGGTCCGACCGCAACCGTGTTGGTGCGAAAGGGAACCCTTCGCGTCGGAGACACCGTCATTTGCGGCCAGTTTTACGGAAAGGTCCGAGCCCTGATTAACGAAGAGGGCAATCGACTCAAAGAAGCCGGCCCTTCCGTTGCGGTCCGATTGCTGGGACTCAACGGCGTGCCCCAGGCCGGCATCGAATTCAGCTCTGTGGAGAACGAGAAGAACGCTCGAATCCTTGCGGAACAACGCGGATTCGAAGCGCGTATTGAAGACAATGAGCGCCGGCCTAAGGTTACCCTCGAAAACTTGTTCGATACTCTTGCGTCCGACGCTGCCAAAACCCTGAGAATTGTTGTCAAAGCGGACACTCAAGGTTCAGTTGAAGCCATTGTCGACGCCTTGAAGAAAATTGATGCGACGAAGGTCAGCCTCGAGGTCATTCACAGTGCCGTCGGAACTATTACGGAATCGGATGTAGCCCTCGCCTCCGCGTCGAAGGCGATTATCCTCGGTTTCCATACCCGGATCGATAATGGGGTCTCGGACGCAGCCAAACGTGAAGGAGTTCAGATCAAGCTTTACGCGATCATCTATGAACTGATTGATCAGGTTAAAGAAGCTATGGCTGGCTTGCTCGATCCGCTAACTCGCGAAGTCGTTATTGGCTCGGCGGAAGTACGCAAGATTTTCGAACTTTCGAAGGGCGGCAATGTCGCTGGCTGCGTTGTCAGTTCTGGACGGATCGTTAAGGGCAAGATGCGCGTCATGCGGCGCAAGGGATTGATTTACGAAGGCGTTTCGCTCTCCCTCCGCCGTTTCCAGGACGAGGTCAACGAGGTCCGTGCCGGAATGGAATGCGGTATCCGCCTCGACGGTTTCAACGAGTTTCAGTTGGGCGATGCGATCGAGTGCTACACCACCGAAAAATTTGCCCAGAAACTCTAGGCACGCCGTCCCTTTTGCGGCACGAACGGCGGATTATTTTTTTGTATTATGCAGTCTCTCAGACTTCAGCGTGTCCAGGAGCTTCTCAAACGAGAGATTGGCGAAGTTATCCGGCGCGAACTCCCGGTGAGTGAAGTCGGTGTCATCACCGTTAATGAAGTTGTCGTCTCCAGCAACCTCCACTCAGCGACAGTATTCGTAGGGTTCGTCGGCACTGAAGTACAACGCAAGCGTGGCATGACCATGCTGCACAAAGAACGCAAACGTTTGACCGGCCTGGTCGGACGCGCGGTCATACTCAAATACACGCCGCAACTTCGCTTTGTCATGGACGAAAACGCCAAGCGCGGTGACCGCGTTCTGCAAATCATAGAGCAACTTGATATCTCCTCCCCAGCCGATGAAATCGCACCCGAAGATAGCTGAAAAAATTCTCGACGCGATTCGGACAGCAGAAACCATTTGCGTGGTCGGTCATGTGCGCCCGGACGGAGATTGTATCGGTTCACAGCTTGGCCTCACACTCGCGCTGCAAAACGCGGGCAAAAAGGTTACCTGCTGGAATCAGGATCGCATGCCGGCAAAACTCGCGTTTCTCGATACCAAAAAACTCGTGGAGACCCCTAAACCAGGGCGCCAGTTTGATTGTGTGATTGCCACGGACGCCGCCAGTCTAGAACGACTTGGCATCGTCGCCGATTGTATCAAGCAGCGCAAAATCTTCATCAATATTGATCATCATGCGAGCAACACGCGCTATGCCGATATCAACTGGATAGCCGCGCATGAACCCTCCACCGGCGAATTGATTTTCAAATTGCTCAAAGCCGCAAACTGGCCCATTACGCCTGCGATTTCGGATTGGTTGTTTACTGCGGTTTCAACTGATACAGGCTCATTTAAGTACCCGACCACACGACCAGGAACCTACCATGTTGCGGGCGAATTAGTGAAACGCGGCGCCAATCTTGCCAGGATTTGCGATGAAGTTTATCAGTCCTATCCTCTTTCGCGTGCGCGTTTGCTTAAGCATGTTTATAGCGCCTTTCGTTTAAAACATTCCAATCAGATCGCGTACTTTTGGCTGAAGAAAGCCGATTATCTCCGCACGGGGGCCGAACCGGACGACAGCGAAGGTTTGATTGATCACATTCGTGCCATTGAACCAGTTGTCGTTGCTTGTGTATTTGAGGAAATCGAACCCAACCTGACGCGCATCAGCCTTCGATCCAAAAGCGCCCGGGTGAACGTGAACGAAATCGCGGGAACTTTCGGTGGCGGCGGACATTCAGCGGCAGCCGGCGCTCGGATTGTCGGATCTCCCCTCTCTGTGCAACGCCGTGTAATCGCCGCCATCAGAAAAGCACTCGACCTCGCCGCCAGCAAACCATGATCCAGGCATTTGATACTTTTGACGGAGCCATTTTGGTGGATAAGCCCGCCGGACCTACCTCGCACGATGTGGTTGGCGCTATACGGCACCAATTCCAGATCAAGAAAGTCGGTCACTGCGGCACTCTTGATCCTGCCGCTACTGGCCTTCTGATAATCCTCCTCGGCCGCGCCACCAAGCTATCGGAAAAACTTATGGGCTCCGACAAAGTTTACGAAGGCACTATCAAATTAGGTGAGACCACGGACAGTTACGATGCGGATGGAGAGTTGGTCACCTCGCTGCCCGTGCCGCCCCTCACTCTCGAAGAGTTAAATGAAACAGCCGCGACCTTTATTGGGGACCAGATGCAAATGCCGCCCATGGTCTCCGCGATTAAAAAGAATGGCGTGCCCCTCTATAAACTCGCGCGCAAGGGGATTGAAGTCGAGCGCACTCCCCGATTCATCCACATCTACAATTATCGGTTCACCTCCTATTCAGAACCGATCGCAAGCTTTCGTGTCGCCTGCACTAAAGGGACCTACGTTCGGAGTCTGGCACACGATCTGGGCGAAAAAATCGGTTGCGGAGCTCATTTACAAACGTTGCGCCGCGTCACGGCCGGAAAGTTTGAAGTCGCGGAAGCCCTCCCATTCGAACCTTTGCTAAAGCTCACCCCGGCAGAGTTCGAAAAACGAGTCATTCCATTCCTGCAACTTGCACAGGCCGAGTAGCGCATGAGGGTTCTCCAGGCGCCAAACGAACTTTCTGATCGCCCGGTTGCAATTGCGATTGGTGTTTTCGATGGCGTTCATCTGGGACACCAACAGGTATTAAGCCATGCCCTTTCCGATGCCCGCGAAAGCAATGGAATTTCACTTGCGGTTACCTTTGACAAACATCCATCTCAAATCGTTGCGCCTGCGCGCGCTCCGCGCCTGATCTATTCACTATCTCAAAAGCTCCTTGAAATCGAGCGTTGCGGGATTGGCGCGACCTGGGTGATTCCATTCGATCAAGCTTTCAGCCAGATCTCCGCGCGGAACTTTGTCCGATTGCTTGCGATGGATCTACAACCGCTGAAGAGCATTTCTGTCGGTGAATCGTTTACGTTCGGCCATAAACGCCTGGGCAATATCCAACTTCTCAATGCCATGGCGGACGAATTTGGTTTCGAAGTAAACCCTGTGCCAGCCGTTTACTCGACCGGAAGCGTCATCAGCAGTTCCCGGATTCGTAACGCAATCGCGGCAGGCCAACTATCCGAAGCCTCGCTTCTGCTCGGCCGGCCCTATGCAATTATGGGAAACGTTTTGCGAGGCGAGCAATTGGGTCGAAAACTTAATTTCCCAACGGCGAATATTGATGTTTCAGGGTTGGTTCTACCGCCGACTGGGGTTTACGCTGTGACAACTTCCATTGAAGGTAAAAAGGTTGTCGGCGCGGCAAACCTGGGATACCGGCCTTCCATTCCTAACGCTCCGCACGACATTAGTTTTGAGGTTCACCTCCTCGATTGGACCGGCGACCTCTACGGAAAGGAGCTTCAATTTATTATCAACCGAAAGATCCGGGATGAAATGAAATTCCAATCGCTCGAAGATCTAAAAAAACAAATCGCTCTCGACATAAAAAAAGTCCGTGAATAAAAGCAGAATCTAGGTTTGTCCTTCTTCTGCACTTTTTAATTCGACCCAGAATCGGCTTCCTTTGCCCGGTTCTGATTCCAGTCCCACCGCCCCTCCCATTCGTCCTATTCCTTTTTGCACTATGGCGAGGCCGATACCGGTTCCGGGATACGCTTCACGATCATGCAATCGCTCGAATACACGAAAAATGCGTCCATGATGTTCCGGCGCAATCCCAATTCCATTGTCTTCGACCCAGATCCTCAAAAACCCATTGTTCCTGGCTTCCATCCATACTTTGACCACCGGCTTGTTTTCCAACGCGACAAATTTGAGCGCGTTCCCGATTAGATTGATGAATACCTGCAGCGCAAGCGTATGATTCGCGATGACACGGTCCTTGACGCGTTTCACTTTCACCACCGCCCCGCGCTCCCGAATGTCCCATTCGAGCGATTGCAAAACTTCATTAAGGAGTTTTTCAACTTCGACCGGCGCCAGTTCCGGCTCCAACAGCGCCAAACGACTATAGGAAAGCAACTCCTGAATCATCCGGTCCATTCGTTCAGCCGCCAGTCTGATTCGCGCGGCGTAATCGTGTGCGGTTGCATCCCAATTCTGGCTGTACTCATCAGCGAGGGCGCAGGTTAGTCCTTCCATTGCTCGAAGCGGAGCGCGCAAATCGTGAGCAACCGTGTAACAAAAACCCTCCAATTCCCGGTTCGCCTCCGCGAGTTGCGTGGCGCGGCGCCCCAGATCTTCGTTCAAGGTGCGGAGCTCTTTCGCCTGGTCGCGCAGTGCCCGTTTCTGCCGCCAGAGATCAACAAACACCCCCACTTTCGTACGTAAAATATCCGGAACGATTGGCGTAAGAATATAATCCACCGCTCCAAACGCATATCCCTTGAACACATCAGCATCAGTCGTGCTCAGTGCGGTGACAAAAATGATCGGGGTATTTTCGGTTTGTTGGCGCTGGCGAATCAATGAAGCCGTTTCGAACCCGTCCATTCCTGGCATATTGACGTCGAGAAGAATCAGTGCAAACTCGCGCTTAAGGATCAGCCGCAGTGCCTCATGTCCGGAATATGCTTTGACCAGATCCTGCCCCAGCTTTTCGAGAATACTTTCAATTGCCAGCAGTTTATCCGGTGAATCGTCCACCATCAAAATGCTGACGCGCTCGTCGTCCCGCGGTTCGGCGGTTGCGATTTTTTCCTGCGGTTGTTCCTCCACCATGTTGTTGGTTATGATTAAAGGGTGCGTCGGGGGCGAAGTCAATGGACGGACCGTCAGGAAATTTTCCCTAGACAATGGGTCAGAAATGGCAGCAGTTGCTTTTTTCGGGAAACCACACCTTCAAGCTGGTAAATTCCATCCTCCACCTCAGGATAATCGATTTGGCGTTGGAAATTCTCCAGTCCTGCCACCACCAGTAGGGAACTTTGCAGGACCACGTCGGTCACAAGCAGGCAGGAAAAAAGATATCCCTTTTTTTCACGATATTCCTCCAGGGACTTAACGACCTCCTCTTTCCGCTTCCAGAACTGGCCAAATCCAATTTCTTCGATTTGCGCAACACTGAATGAATGCCCTTGCTCAACATATTCCTTGCAATCACTCGTGACCGCCTGGCTGGCCGGTTTCGAAACCAAAACCGATCCCGATGCAAAGAGTTTTTCAGTGAATTCGGTTGCGTTCACTCCGGACATTACTTCCAGAATTGAAAGAATCTCCACATCCTGCTGAGTCGTTGTCGGCGAAGTCAAATTCAGCGTGTCCGAAACAATTCCCGCCAGCAGAAGGCCGGCAATGCTGTCGGGCATTTCCACTCGGCCCCGAAGAAAACAGTCGGCGACAATGGTGCTTGTTGATCCTACCGGTATATTCCGAAATAGAATGGGCTGATCCGTCGTAAGCCCAATCCTGTGATGGTCCACCACTTCGATTACATCCACTTCCTGCGCTCCATGCACCGCCTGCGAAAGCTCGTTGTGATCCACCAGAATCAGCCGGCGCTCCACTTTTTTGATGAAATCGGATTTCGAAAGAATACCTACAGTCCGCTTGAACTGATCTATTACGGGAAAAGCCTGAAAATTCGATGCGGTAGCTATCGGCCTCGCGCTGGTTAACGATTCATCTTCCCGGAACACCAAAAAACGATCGTGGATCATGTGGTTGACCGTAATGGATGCCCTTGAGAGAAGGGCGGTGGTCGCCGAATCGTGCGGTGAAATCAATACGCTTACCCCGCTCGCCTTTGCCCGTTCCAGGACATCCGCATCCAGGTCCAACCCTCCTGTGACCAGCAACACCCGAGCTTTCGCTCCAATTGCCAATTCCTGGACTTCGCGGCGATCCCCTACAATAACGATCAGTTTTTCGGGCGCATAGCGCGGAAGTCGCTCGGCGAATGCCGAAAGACTCATCGCGCCGACCATCAATACTAAGTCCTCCTCCAAATCTTCGTCCACGGCATGCACCATACGGGCATCCAGCGTCCTCGAAAGATTTCGAATCGATGCCAAAACCTTGCGTGATTCAAAGAGCCGATTGGGCGTCGGAAAGAAGAATTTGCTCATCTTAAACAATGAAATCAACCCTTTGCACGTCCGGTCGGAGTTGAGCACGGGCAGCACCCGGATATTCCGTTCATCCATAATGCCCAGCGCTTCCGCAACTGTGGCTGTCGGAGGCACGCTCACGACGTTCGGCTGCATGACGTCCCGAATGCGCGGAGAAACATCCGCGACAAACCGAGGGGCGGAAGCGCCGAATGTTCTCAATACGAAATCAATTCGTTCGTTGGTATCGCCGCAACGCGCCGCGACCGCCTCAGGCATTCCCGTCCGCCGCTTAAATTCAGCGTAGGCAATCGCTGAGCAAATTGAATCGGTATCCGGATTTCGATGGCCAATTACCAGAACTTCGTTGTTTGCGTCAGTCACAGGCTTCGAAAGTTGCGGTCGGTAATCATTGTATATGAGATAATTCCACTGCTTTTACTGATGATTGATAATCGCAGATTCCAAAGCGGGCAAGGCCGGATGGCGAAAAAATATATTCCGCGCGCGTTCCCCTACGAAAGGAACTCTGTGCTGTAAGACTCATTCCCTTCCCCTTCTTTGGTTGCCCGTACTTTCCACGTTCGATAAACTCTTGGGAATGTTCTGTGTTGCAAGTCGTGTTCGGGCAATTTGTTTTCTCTTAATGCTTCTAGTCGCCGCTCCAGCCCCAGCGGCGCCTTCGGAACAAGGGATTGTTTTGCGTGAAGGTCTGGGAATCGGAACCGGCGGCAGTCGCGCCCGCACGGCCTTTCACACTGATCCAATTGAAGCGTTGATTGTCTCTGGCAAATGGTCCCGCCCGCAAGCCGGTGACACTCTTTCCTCCGCCGACGGCACCAACCGGGTGTGGGAAACCGTCACCGCACGTGAAGACGGGTCTTTCACCAACTCGCTTCTGCGTGGAGGCTATGTGTATCTTCCATTTGTTTCGAACTCGGAACAGACTTTCATCCTGGAAGCGCAAGGCCACACCATGGTTTACGTCAACGGCGAGCCCCGCACTGGCGATCCGTACAGCAACGGGTCGGTTGCCTTGCCCGTCCGGCTAAATCGTGGAACAAACGAATTTCTCTTCGCCGCGGGCCGCGGGGCACTACACGTGAAGTTAATTCCTCCGGCCAAACCACTCTCGATCGACCTCCGCGACACCACGGCTCCCGATCTCGTCATCGGTCAAAAAAATGAAATGCCCGCTGCTGTGATCGTAGTCAACAGCACAACCAACTTCGTCCGCGACCTGGTCCTTACCGTTTCCAGTAGAGGCGGAAAAACCACCACCACGGTTATTTCCAGCCTTCTCCCCCTGAGCACCCGCAAAGTCGGTTTCTCCCTCAACCACTCCGGCAAAAGTGACTCCAATCGCGTTGAATTCGCGCTCACTCTTATCATGAAGAATAGCCGCCGCGAGGAGCCTCTTGACTCTGCAACGCTGAATCTGCGCCTTCGCGCCGCCGACGAGAAACGCAAAGAGACCTTCGTCAGCAACATTGACGGCAGCGTGCAGTATTTTGGCATTACACCCGCGCGTCCACTCACCCGCAATCATCCCCCGCTCGCGCTCGTTCTCACGGTGCATGGCGCCGGCGTCGAAGGGCAGGGTCAGGCCGACGCTTACGCTCCGAAAACATGGGCTCACATTGTTGCTCCCACCAATCGCCGTCCCTACGGGTTCGACTGGGAAGATTGGGGCCGCCGTGACGCCGTCGAAGTCCTGGATATCGCGATGAAAAAATACGGCACCGATCCGCGGCAAACTTACCTTACTGGCCATTCCATGGGCGGCCACGGCACCTGGCAAATCGGTGCCACGCTCCCCGACCGCTTCGCCGCCATCGCCCCCAGCGCGGGCTGGATCAGTTTCTTTTCTTACGCCGGCGGCCGGCGTTACGAAGGCACGAATGCCCTCCACAAACTCATCCAACGTGCCGCGAACTCGAGCGATACTCTCGCCATGGCCAGCAACTATCTCCACCACGGCATTTATATACTTCACGGCGACGCCGACGATAACGTCCCCGTCAGCGAGGCGCGCAAAATGCGCGAAGTTCTGGGCAAATTTCACCACGCTTTTGATTACCACGAACAACCCGGCGCAGGCCATTGGTGGGGCAACGGCTGTGTCGATTGGCCACCCATCTTCGATCTGTTTTCCCATCACAAGATTCCTACGGATGAATCGCTGACTGCCATCCATTTCACCACCTTGAATCCAGGAGCCTCCTCCTCCTCTCACTGGATTGCCATTGAAGCTCAGCAACACGATCTTGATCCAAGCACCGTTGACGCTCATTACGAGCCGAATGCGCCCAGCTTTAAAGTGATTACCGAAAACGTCGTGCGGATGACGCTCGATCTCACTCATCTCAACCAGTCTCGTCCCCCCGTCGTCGAACTCGACGGACAAAAGATTTCCGTGATCACCACCAACGTGATCAGCAAAAAAGTCTGGTTCACCCGCAACGGCGAAACCTGGATACAATCGCAGCCACCCTCCCTCACAATGAAAGGCCCGCACCGTTACGGCCCATTTAAGGAAGCCTTCTACCACAAAATGCTTTTCGTTTACGGCACTAAAGGCAGCCCCGAAGAGACTGCGTGGGCATTCAGCAAAGCGCGCTTCGACGCCGAGGCTTTCTGGTATCGCGGCAATGGAAGCATTGACGTCATCCCAGACAGTGAATTTGACCCCACTAAAGAAAAAGATCGCAGCGTCATCCTTTACGGAAACGCCGACACCCTCACCTCATGGAACGCCTTGCTCGCCGACAGCCCGGTGCAAGTCCGTCGCGGCCAAATCCGCGTCGGCCAGCGCGAATTCCATGGTGATAACCTCGCCACCCTTTTCCTCCGTCCCCGCCCTGGCAGCGACATCGCCTCCGTCGGGATCGTTGCAGGCACCGGTCTTTCCGGCTTCAAACTCACCGACCGAATACCTTATTTCAGTGCCGGAGTGGCCTATCCCGACTGCACTGTTTTCAATACCGAAGTCCTTGCCAAAGGTACCGATGCCGTCCTCGCCGCCGGCTTTTTCGGCCCGGATTGGTCCATCGAAAAAGGGGAATTCCTCTTTAAGGTTCACAATGATTAATTTTGGAATCACAACGACTCTCAGCTTGATTACAAAGCTGTTGACGCTGATGGATGGCAAATTGGGTGAAAGCCATTCGGGCAAAATTCGTCAGGCCGATCACATGCATCCGACTGACCTTTTCACCAATCACTCGGGTTTGGTCCCGAAAATGAAACGTTTTTCTATTCCCAGCGACTTTAATTTCGAAGCCAGTGTCGTCGGCTTCATACCCAATAATTCTGCGGCGCCGCCTCGCCCAAACACTCTTCCATTCGATTGTGCGAGGGCTGCCATTATATTGTTCACTTCCTGCTCTT
>JAQGOX010000519.1 GCA_028293365.1 Verrucomicrobiales bacterium
ACTCCGTGATTCGTCACGGAGTGCGGATTGAAACAGCAAGTCCAGGCGCTTGAACTTAAGATGCAGGTGTCACTCCGTGATTCGTCACGGAGTGCGGATTGAAACTCCGACTCAGGTTGCAACTGAAATCGCCGGGACGTCACTCCGTGATTCGTCACGGAGCGCGGATTGAAACAATTGGCTGGACGAAGAAATTGTGGGGCCGGGTTGGCCGACTTTCGCGATCATATCGTCCCAGGCGTAATCCGAATAGGCCGTGCAAATTATAATTTGTATAGCGGGGTCATATTCAGCCAAATGAGGGGACGGGCTTGCGGCCGACTTCAGTTACGACCTTGTCCAATTCGAACCGGTTTGGAAAATGCTCCGTCAGTAGTGCCTTGAGGGCAGTCAGATTAACCGGTTTCGAAATGTAGTCGTCCATGCCGCACCGCAAACAAGTCTCACGATCGCCTGCCAGGGCGCTGGCGGTCATTGCGATAATCGGGATCCGCGGCAGCGATGCTTCGTTTTCCAATACCCGAATCCTGCGAGTGGCCTCAAAGCCGTCCATTTCGGCCATGTGACAATCCATAAGAATCAGATCATGCTCGTTCCTCTGCCAAACGCTGACTGCCTCGAAACCATTTTTAGCGACTTCAACCTCGCAACCGAGCTTGCGCATTTGCAGAGTGGCCACTTTTTGATTCACCAGATTGTCCTCTGCCAGGAGCACGCGAAGCGGTCGATTGCAACCCAATGGACTTTCCGAAAGAAGTGGAATCGCGAGAACAGGCTCCCGGACGCCGGCAAAAGGCCAATTTCTCTTGAAAGGAACGCGAAACCAAAATACAGATCCGATCCCTTCGGTACTCGTGAGCCCAATGGTTCCTCCCATCAGCTCGACGAGCTTCCGGCAAATCGCCAGACCAAGGCCGGTTCCCCCAAACTTCCTTGTCGTGGAGGAGTCCTCCTGGGTGAAGGCCTGAAACAGTTTTTGTTGGGCATCCACGGAAATACCAATCCCGGTGTCGCGGACGGTACAATGCAGGTCAAAGTAATCAAGCGATTCACTCGGGCACGAAATCTCAACGGCGACCTCGCCTGTTTTGGTGAACTTGATCGCGTTGCCCACCATATTGAGGAGTACCTGCCGCAGCCGATGGGGATCGCCATGCAGAATTGCAGGGACCTCGGGTCCCACGGTATTTAAAAGCCTGAGACCTTTGCTTTGCGCAAGGTGCGTCAGTAATCCAGTCAAACTTTGGACCATTTCACGCACATTGAAATCGACATTCTCCAAATTGAGCTTGCCCGCCTCAATTTTTGAAAAATCGAGAATATCATTGAGGATTCCAAGCAGAGCGTCCGCACTCTGTTTGACGGTCTCCGCATGGTCTCGCTGTTCAGGAGTCAATTGGGTGTCGAGCAGCAGGTTAGTCATGCCGATGATTCCGTTCATCGGCGTGCGGATTTCGTGACTCATCGTTGCGAGGAATTCGCTCTTCGCTTTGTTGGCGACCAGCGCGGTGGCAGCAAGTTCTTTGGCGCGCAGCGACTCATTTAACAGGCATTCGTTCGCGTGGGTGAGTTCGACGTTGGCAGTTTGCAAGGCCGTGGTGCGCTCGCGAACCATTCGTTCCAAGTCCTCGAGTTTGCATTTTACCTGTTGGTATAGGTGCCATTTTTCGGTAAGGGCACTTGCGAGTTGGAGGACTTCAACGTTATCAAAGGGTTTCTTCAGGATAACGAGACGGTCGGAATGCCCCAGCTTTTCGATCATCTCCTCCCACGAATAGTCCGAATAGGCGGTGCAAATGACCACCTGAAGATCCTGATATTCTTCCCAAATGCGCGCAATGGTTTCGATTCCATCCCATCCTGGCGGCATGCGTACATCGACGAAGGCCATGGCATACGGGCGCTTGTCCAACAGGGACTGGCGAATCATTTCCAGACCTTCCTGGCCCTGGTGCGCGGAATCCAATTGAAAAACTGCCCTGGTTTCCGAAATCGGAGCGTCGCCGAAGAAGGCGGCATCGGCATCGGCCATCTTTGACTGGTGCGACGCACTTGGCTTGAAGATTTTCCGAAAATCAGCATGAATCGACGGATTATCGTCGATTACAAGAATTCGCCTGTTGTGGCTGTCGTTTCGATTAAGCATAACCATTCATTGTCGGTTCGGAGAGTAGCTCCAGAGTAAACATAGCCCCTTTTCCTGGTCCGTCGCTCTGAACCTGAAGAGACCCGCCCAGTTCCCGGGCCGCCAGGGCGCCGCTGTGCAAGCCGAAACCGTGGCCATCCTTTTTTGTGGTAAAGCCATGGTTGAAAATGCGCGCCAGGTTCTCTGGCAAAATGCCCACGCCGTTGTCCGATACAGAAATCCGGACCCGGCCCTCTCCATTCGCGATGCGGACAGTCACCTGCTTGTCGATCCGCAGGGAATCATCGCACGCGTGCCTGGCATTGCGGATGAGATTCACGAGGATTTGCAACACTTTGTGTTTCTCGACCATGACCGGCAGCACCGGGTGGAATTCCCTGATCACTTGAATGTCGTGCCGCGCCAAAGTGGTAGCATTCATTTTCAAAGCGTCTTCCACCAAATCACATGGCTTCAAGGATTCCGCGACCCCCGAAACCTTCGCGAAACTTTGCTGCATCGTGACAATGTCTCTGATGTGATCGATATTTTTTTGCAAATGGGCAAGTTCCGTGAGTGTCTCGGCCTGTTCACCAGCCAAATGCTCAGCCAGAGTAGCGAGATAATCGGGCAACTGCCTGCCTTTTGGATCGTTCGTGACAAAATTGCCCAGATCCCCCTCGTGCTTCCGCAACAAAGCCACCATTCGAGATAAGTTAGTCACTTTGGATTTTTTGACGTTATCGATCACGCAAGCGGAAGAAACGTTCACGCTGTTGAGGACATTACCCACGTTGTGCAGAACACCCGTCGCTACCTCGGCCATTCCCGCCTGCCTCGAAGTTTCGAGCAAATCCCGGTGGGCCTTTTCCAACTCCTGCTCGGCTCGCTTACGATCGGTGATGTTTCGCTGGACGGTTGCAATACAGAGCGGAACCAAAGATTCGGCGTGTGTAACCAGGAAAGCTTGTGCATATAGATCAACGGTCGTCCCGTTCCTTGAATTACGCATCTGGATCTCCCCCTCCCAGCGGCCTTCCGCAAGCACGGCCGGGATCAGTACCTCCGAGCGGAGTTTCCAATTCTTTTCGTCAAATGAATCAGGCCAATGAATTGATTCAAGGCGGGTGGTTTTTTCAAAGCCCATCAGGCTGCGTCCGGCGGGGTTGAGATAGAAAACGTTTCCCTCCAGCGTCACCATCGAAATGAAGTCGGTGCTGTTCTCGACCATCGCAAAAAACTTCTCCCTTTCCTCTTCGGTGCGGCGGCGTTCCACAACCTCGTTTTGCAGCTCCGTGGTGCGTTCCGCGACCCGTTTCTCGAGGTGGATGCGCGCTTCCTGCAACGCGCTGTCTCGCATAGCGATCTGATTCAACATTTCGTTGAAATTGTCGATGAGCCCGCCCAATTCGTCCTGGCCCAGCTTTACCGCTCGAATCGAATAATTCTTCTCTGCAGCCACGGCGTTAGCCACTTTGGCGAGATCCGAGATTGGTTCTGAAATGATCTTGCATAGTTTCGTGGAGAGCCCGAAGGCGACCAGGGAGGATGCCACCAATACCAGGCCTGCGATCAGGCCATACCGTCGGAGACGCTGGCCAAATTCGTCCAAATCCGACACAATGAGCACGGTTCCAAGTTCTTCGCCAGCCAGTGTGATCGGTTGAAATATCTCCAATCGGTCCGACTCGAAACGTGAGAGCGCTTTTTCGGGCGCGGGTGGTTGAAATTTGTACCTTATATCGATTCGCTCCCATTTCGACACGACCTTCCCCGCCTTGTTATAAACTACTCCGGCGATGATATGTGGATCCGCGCTCAACGTTTTCAGCGTCTGTTCCAATGAGGCGGGATCGTTGAACGCCAGCCCCGGCGCCACGTTGTCGTCGAACATATCCGCCAGAATCGAATAATCGCGAACCATGGACTGCCGGGAAGCAACCCGCTCGTAGGTGATAAACGCTACGCAAGCCAGAAGCAACGCCACGAAACTTGTCAACATCGTGAGCAGGGTCAACTTTCGCTTGATCGGAATGTCGTGAAAACGAGGCATGAACAAACTCTACTTTTTGCCGTCCGTGGGTGTTGGATATTGGTCTCCAGTTATTCCAGTCGAGCGAGGGACCATTCGAAATGATTGCGATGCAGTCACATGAGTTTGCCGGTGACACATATTTAGAAGCGCCACGTCAATTTGCCGTAAACATTGCGTCCCACGGGCGCTGATTGCGCCGCCGTCGAGGTGCCGAATTCCAGATGATGGCTGTCGAGCAGGTTTTGGACTCCAAGCGTGAATTCCAGATTCCTGGTCGGGTTCCATCCCAGACGCAGATCCCAACGCAGGTAACTTTCCACTTTTTGATTGGGCAGTGCGTCCACGTAGTAGACCGCAGAATCCAGTTGCAAATGATAGGGCAGATCGAGATAGGAATGGACATTGAATTGGTTTTGCGGACTGTCCCCGGCGGCCGTTGATGGCGTCACTCTACTGTCGTCGGGCAAATCCAAGTGCATTCTTAGCCAAGTGTATCCAGCGCCGATTTTCCAATACTCAGTCGCTTTCCAATTGGCGGAGATCTCTACGCCATGAGTTTCCCCTCTTATCGCGTTTTGGAAAAGGACCGGAACGGACACGTGCGGTTGCGGTGGACCAGAAATGAATTCGGGAGTTCCGACCGCTCCGCCAAGCAAATCATCGTAGACATTATAGAATGCCGCCACATCGAACGACAAGCTGGGCTTCGGTTGGAGGCGGTAGCCGAGCTCGTAGGCCGTCAGCCTCTCTGATTTGATTTCCGGATTTCCAAACAAGGTGAGCTCCGTGGGAGGTAATCCGCCGCCTCCAGGGCTGGAACCGAGGGCAAAGCGAATGTCCTGCTCGAAGCGGCTGGGAGTTTTGACAGCGCGGGCCACAGAACTCCAGACGGTTTGCCGTTCTGTAGGTGTGAAGGAGAGTCGCGCATTCGGCTCCACTTCGAATCCAGAGTAATCATTGTGTTCCAACTTCGATCCAAGGGTCAAAGTCAGGTGGTCAGGGACAATCTTAATTTCATCCTGGAGAAAAGTGCTCATTATCTGGCGATTTGCACTATTTGGCTCGAATGTAGCGAATCCCGAACTCAGATCGTGATCGGCAATCAGGCGGTAGCCGAGGCCCCAAACCACCTCATTTCGAACTCCGACTTCAAATCGATGCTGGCCATCAATATCAAAAGTATCGATGGCTTCTACGGTATATGGACTGCGCCGGTCGACGTGATCAAAGTACGTCTGAATTTCGAGACCGGAGGTGGCGGAAAAGACATGCGTCCACCGACCGAGCAGATTGGCTCCGGTGAGGTCCATTTTTTCGAGTATGGTCTGGCTGAGATCGAGTTGGTTGTTCGGGAAGTACCCGCTGGTCCGTCCCTGGTAGTAATCTCCCTGGAGCGTTAAAGTGTTTTGGTCGGCAGGAGTCCAATCGGTACGGAAGCCTGTGCGAAACATGTCCCAGGCGTCGGAAGAGGTGGCACCCATCGAATCGTCGAAATTGAAATACTTGGCATAAACCCGGTAAAATGCCTGGTCATTAATTTTGCCGCCGTAACGAATTTCGCCTGAGCCGCGCTGTTCCGAACCCGCTCCTGCGCTGATCAAAGTCCCCTGCGTCTCTTTGGCGCTCTTTGTGATTATATTGATGACGCCATTGACCGCATTGGCGCCCCAAAGAGCCGCTCCCGGACCACGAATGACTTCGATTCGTTCGATATCATCGAGCACCGTGTCCTGAGATGACCAATTGACGCCGCCGAAGAGAGGCGAGTACACGCTGCGACCATCCATCAAGACAAGCAGTTTATTGGCATAAAGCCCGTTGAAACCGCGGGAACTGATCGCCCATTTGTTCTGGTCTACTTGAGCAACATCCAGGCCCGGTGCCATCCGCAGGGCTTCTGCGATGCTGGTCGCGCCGGAGCGGCGAATGTCTTCCTGAGAAATGACCGTGATTGCTGCCGGCGCCTGATTGAGCTTGGTTTCCTTCCTGGAGACTGAGGTCACCGATTCATTCATTAATTGCTCGATACTCAGGTCACCGAGATTCTTTTCGGGGATTTGCGGCGCGTCCTCGGCTGCAAAGGCGGGCATTGTAAGAACGGACGCGCACCGCAACGCTCGAAGCAACCTTTCGATCCAATTAATCCTTCGACGGGCGGAAATTCGATAAGGTAGTGTCATAAACTTTGTTGATTACTTGCGGACCGTCTTTGCCAGTTTCTGCAATTGCGCGCTGAGTTTGAGCCCTTCTTTTTCGACCACCCCAATGTTGATTTCAAACCGGACCTTATCCCCTTCCATCGTAAAATTAATCATGCCGCCAAGAGCAACGAATGACTCTGATTCGCCAACTGTCAGAACGCCGATGCCCTGGTTTGGGATCAAAAGCCACGCACGACGGTTTTCCTCTCCAGCATTGAAAAACATAACTTGCGCGAGGCTCGCGTCAGCGGCGGATTCGACTATTTTCACAATAATCGCGCGTCCATTCACCTTTCGATCCTTAACAATTGTCTCCAATTCCCTGGCGAATGAATTGTTGCCTACGATGCCGATTATGATTGGACTGGAGGCGTCCGGAAAGCGCTCCGGGGGCCACTCCACGAATTTGGTAAAATTGTACAAGAAAGCCGCTTTGATCTGGTACCCCTTGCTTACCTGACTCGCGGCATTCACGGTACCGGCCAGGGCAAGAAACCAGAACATATGGGCAAGCAGGCCCAACGTGACCTTATTCCATTGAGCAGGCGCTGGAATGTGAAGCAGTAATCTCACCGTGTTGTTAACCATTGGGTAAATACCCGTGACCAGCGCCATGTGACCTAACGGAGATTACCCCAAGGCATTTCCGACCGAACCCTCAATCCGCTTCGAGGAATGGGGCGCACGTCGTGAGCATTGCACTAACGCAAAGCAGACATACTGCCTTCCGCATAGCGTTGCTCAAATAAGTCCCGTAATTGTTCAAATTACTTCTTTATTACGTAAACGCAAGCTGTGTTTTAATTATTTAGATTAACTCCGGCCATGGCGAATCCATTCAGAGCTGTGATGAGGGCCCATCAGCCAGGGTGCGACGGGGTCAGGGAGTTTCCTTTAAAGAATTCCTATCGACGGATTCTCACGATACTTGAGCACAAATCGGCTCGGTGGTTCCGCATAGCCGGTTGATTTCGGTCAGAGAGCCAGCAACATTCTTTTTATTTCCCCAAGCCGAGCCTTGGGTTCCTTCTTCATGAGGCGCGGAAATTTGCCATTGAGCATAATGAAATCATTATTCCGCGTGAGCATCAGCTTCTCGCCCCGGGTTTCGATTTGGGTGACGCCCCGCTCGCTCGCAAGCATTTTTAAGGCGGTGACCTCCAGGAGCAACTCGACCGAAGCAGGCACTTTGCCAAAACGATCCTGAATTTCCCGCCGCAACTGGTCCACCGCTCCCTTATCGTTCGCCTGTGCCAGTTTCCGATAAATCTCGATTCGATGATGCGATTCCGACACGTAAGTCAGTGGCACAAAGGCGGAGGCGCGTCGAATCGGCTTTTCCGGCTCTTCCTTCCTGCTGGCAGAACTTTTTTTACCCGAATAAGTGGCGACGTCTCGAGCGATCTGAATATCCGGAAAATCGTCCACTTTCTTCACGGGAGCGGGGGCTTCGATCGGAACATCCTCCCCCGGGTTCATCATTAGAAAGTCGATCCGTAGTTGCACATCGACTCGAGGCTTCACCTTTTCGCCTTTGAGCGAGCTGATGCTTTGCTTGAGCAATTGGCAATATAGATCAAACCCGACTGCGGTAATATGACCGCTCTGCTGCGAACCCAGTAAATTTCCCGCCCCACGAATTTCCAAATCGCGCATCGCAATCTTAAAACCACTCCCAAGACTCGAGTATTGTTTAATCGCCGAAATGCGCTTTCGCACATCGCTTAAAAGGGCCGCGTGTTTCGGCAACAACAAATAAGCATAAGCCTGATGCTTGTAACGACCCACCCGGCCGCGCAATTGGTAAAGGTCGCTTAAGCCAAAACGATCCGCCCGATCGATAATAATCGTATTCGCATTCGGAATATCGATGCCACTTTCAATAATGGTCGTCGAAACCAGAACATCCGCTTCACCATTGATAAATGAAGCCATCACCTCTTCAAGTTCGTCACTATCCATTTGGCCGTGCCCCACAATAATCCGGGCATCCGGCACCAGAGTTTTGATCCGCGATGCGACCGCTTGAATGTCGCTCACCCGGTTGTGCAGATAGTACACCTGCCCTTCCCGGTTCAACTCGCGCCGAATCGCATCCCGCACCAGGCGCTCATCAAATTGCGAAACGACCGTTTCGACCGGCAACCTGTCCTGGGGCGGCGTTTCAATCGTGCTCATATCCCGAGCGCCTGTCAGTGCCAGGTAAAGAGTCCTGGGAATCGGCGTCGCGCTGAGCGTAAGCACATCCACCATTCGCCGCAGCAGCTTGAACTTTTCTTTGTGCATCACGCCGAACCGTTGTTCCTCATCGATGACAACCAGCCCCAGGTCCTTAAAAACCACATCGTTTTGAATCAACCTGTGCGTGCCCACCACGATATCGATCGCCCCCTCCGCCAATTGGCCGACGATGCGGGTCTGTTCCGTTTTAGTGCGGAATCGCGAAAGTTGCTCCACCCGCACGGGATAATCGGCCATACGCTCTCGAAAGGTGTTGAAATGTTGTTGCGCCAGAATCGTGGTCGGCACCAGCAGAGCCACTTGTTTTCCACCCATCACCGCCTTGAAGGCCGCGCGAATCGCCACCTCTGTCTTTCCATAACCCACATCGCCGCATATCAATCGATCCATCGGCCTGGTCGATTCCATGTCCTTTTTCGTCTCATTGATGCTTCGGTCCTGGTCCGGAGTCTCCTCGTATAAAAACGCGCTCTCGAACTCACGCTGCCACGGAGTATCTTCCGAATACGCATGCCCGGGCTGCGATTCGCGCGCAGCCTGGATCGCCAAAAACTCGCTGGCCAAATCGCGAACCGCCACCTCCGCCTCCGCCTTGGCTTTAGCCCAGCGCACGCCCCCGAGCTTGTTAAGAAGCGGACGCGCCTTTCCCGTTCCGACATACTTGCTCACCAAATGCGATTCGGTCACCGGAACATAGAGCCTCGGCGGACTTTGATCGGTGTCACTGGCCGCATATTCTATCACCAGACACTCCTGCTCACTCGTTTCGGAAACATCTGCGCCCGCTTTGCGCCCTTTTCCCGCAGGAATCATTTGCAGGCCGACATATCGCCCGATTCCATGTTGCAGATGAACCACGAAATCACCCGGCTGCAGATCGGTGAAATCAATATCCAATGCCGACCTGGCCGCCACCGCGTGCGGAGACTTCAATCGCCGTGGCCGATGCACCGTATAACGTCCGAAAACCTCCGCGTCGGTGACAACAACCAGTTTCGCTTCCTGCGATATAAACCCCCGTCCG